>JANOAY010000332.1:0-10825 GCA_031411375.1 Pedosphaera sp.
CAGGGCGTGTACAAGCCGGTGCCGGGCGAAGGCTGCTTCGGCTACGTGCAGGTGCGCGACAGCGGCGCGAAGATCGACGTGCGTTACAGCGGGCGGAATTATCTGGGCGAGGAAAAGCTGGCGCTGAAGTTTTCCGTGCCGGCGAATTGATTCCGGCGCGCGGCGGAAGCTAACGTCCCGTCATGCGTGAGTTTCTCATCGTCGTCTTCGCCCTCGCCTGGTTCGGCATCGCCGACACGCGTGCCGCCGAACGCAACACCAACTGGGCGACGCGCGTCGAGCAGGACGGGCTGCCAAATCTCCATCGCGTTTCCACCAATCTCTACCGCTGCGCCCAGCCGACCGCCGCCGGACTCCGCGCGGCGGAGAAGCTCGGCATCAAGACCGTCATCAGCCTGCGCGCCTTTCACACGGACAAGGACGAAGTCGAGTCCACGACGCTGCGCACCGAACGCATCCGCTTCAACACCTGGCATCCCGAGGACGAGGATGTGATTCGTTTCCTCAAACTCGTGAGCAACACGAACAACGGGCCGTATCTCATCCACTGCCTGCACGGCGCGGACCGCACCGGCACCATGATCGCCATCCATCGCATCGCCTTTGAAGGCTGGACGAAACAGGAGGCGATCAAGGAGATGACGGATGGCGGCTTCGGCTATCACACGGTCTGGCGGAACTTGATCAAGTATCTGAACGAGCTGGACGTGGAGAAGCTGAAGAAGAAGGCGGGGATCGAAAACACCAAATCCCAAGCGCCAAACTTCAAATAAACTCCAAGCTCCAAATTCCAAACCACATCAGCGCGCAATTGGAGCTTGGAGTTTGTGATTTGGATTTTGGAGTTTTCTTCCGCTACCGTCCGCCCATGAAACACATCGCGCTCCTCGCCGCCTTCGCTGTTGCCAGTTCTGCACAAGCCGCGCTGCTGGATTTCCTCAAGCCGAAGACCAACACCACCAGCGCCGCGCTGCCCTCGCTCGCCGGTCTGTCGCAGGAGCAAGTTGCCGAGGCTTTGAAGCAGGCGCTTGGCAAAGGTGTGACCAGTGCCATCACCAATCTCGCCAAGCCCGACGGCTTTCTCGCCAATCCGAAAGTCAAAATCCCGATGCCGGAGAAATTGCAATCCGTGGAGAAAACGCTCCGAGCGCTGAAGCAGGATCAATACGCCGACGAGTTCGTGACCACGATGAACCGCGCCGCCGAAGCCGCCGTGCCCGCAGCGCTGCCCATCTTCACCGACGCGCTCAAGAGCATGACCATCGACGACGCGAAGAAACTCGTCAGCGGCACGAACGATTCCGCGACGCAGTTCTTCAAGACGAAGGGTGAGAAACAGATTCAGGAAAAGATGTCGCCCCTCGTGAAGCAGGCCACGGAGAAAGCCGGTGTGACGGCGGCTTACAAAAAACTGCTGGCGCAAGGCGGCGGCGCGAGTTCCTACCTCAGCCGGCTGAATGTTGATCCCGCATCGTTCGACGTGGACAGCTACGTAACGCAGAAGGCGAGCGACGGTTTGTTCAAGATGATTGCCGAGGAGGAGGCCAGCATTCGCAAGAACCCGGCCGCGCGCACGACCGAGCTGCTGCAAAAAGTGTTCGGCGCGAAGTAATCAGGCAACGTGGCGGCAGTGGGGCAGCCGTCCCGGCTGCCGCGCGTCCACTGGCCCTCCGGGCTGGTGGTTCTTCAGCCGGGACGGCCAAAGGACTAAGACAGCCGGGACGGCTGCCCCACCATCCATCACGGCTTCTTCACCTGGCCCGCCGGCACGAATTTCAGCGACACGCCGTTGATGCAGTAGCGCTTGTCCGTGGGCGTGGGGAAACCTTCGCCCGTGAACACATGCCCGAGATGCCCGTTGCACCGCGCGCACAAAACCTCCGTGCGCCTGCCGCCGAGTGAATTGTCCTCGCGCGTGATCACGTTCTTCGCATTCGCCGGGTCGTAGAAGGATGGCCAGCCGCAGTGCGAATCAAACTTCTCTTTCGAGGAAAACAGTTCCGCGCCACAGCCGCCACACACGTAGGTGCCCGCACCCTGCTTCTTGAACTCCTCGTAGGCCGCGCCGAACGCGCGCTCGGTGCCCGCCTCCCGCAGCACGCGATACTGCTCGGGCGTCAGCTCCCGGCGCCACTGTTCCTCCGTCTTTTCGACTTTGGCAGGTGTGGCCGGCGCAATAGCCGCGGCGGCGGTGGCGGAGGGTTCGTTGGATTTCATAGGCGCAACAGCAGTTGAAACGGGCGTCGCGTTGCGCGGCTGGCAGCCCGCCAGCACCGCAAGCAACGCGGGGAGCAACAGGCGTGTCATCGTGGAATACATGCGTGTCATTGGTCGGCAGACTAAACTTTTCCTGACCGGGCGCAAGGCTGCGCGCCCGGAGCGCGGGTTTTCAATCCGCAGCACTGTTCGACAACCGGGCGCGTTCTTTTGGAATCGAACCTTCCGGTGCTCGCCCGCTGCTGCGGGTTAAAAACCTGCGCTCCATAAATCATGGGCTGCGCCCCTCTTTCCGCCTCCGCCAGAAATTTTTAGTTGCGCGTAACACGAGCGCGGAGCCATAAACCTGCCCATCCCAAACGACGTTCCCGGAAGAGCGTCTCAGCGTGTGCGCGCCTGATCCCGGATCACGCCTGCCCACCCGGTGCCGGAGCAAAACGTGACTGTCATGAAAGATGACCAGACCTTGCCGCCCAGCCGACAAGACGCACCCAGTGTGTCCGCCTCCGGCGTGTCGCCCGGCGCCCGGTTCGCCGTTCGCTTTCCCGTCTGCAAATCCATCAACCAAAACTAAAACCCAGGCCAACCATGACTCCACATTCCCTGCGACCGGCTCCTTTCCTGAGGCCGGTCTTGTTCGCACAGTTCCTGATCGCGCTCCTCTTTTTCGGCGGAGCGATTCTCACTTCGGCGCAAAGTTTGATCGTCGTGCCGGTGAACCAGACTTGGAAGTTCGAGCAGTCGAACCTTGACCTCGGCACCGCCTGGCGCGGCGTCGGTTTTGACGACAGCGGGCCGGGCTGGGGCACGGGCGTCGCCCCGCTGGGTTTCCCGGCCAATGAAGGTCTGCCGGACGGACTCACGGTGGCGACTTTGATGAACCGCACGACCAACGCGGTGCAGCCGCGCACCTATTATTTCCGCACCCAGTTTGTGTTCACGAACAGCCCGGTCGGCGTGACGCTCATCGCATCGAACTTGATTGATGACGCGGCGGTGTTCTGGCTGAACGGCGTGGAGATCGGTCGCATCGCTTTCAACGCCGGCACGGTGGTGACCTTCGCAACGCCGGGCGACCGCGCGGCCAGCGACATCGCCACCTATGGCTGGGACGTGTTCACGAACACGCCGAACTCGCTCGTCCAAGGCACGAACACCTTCGCGGTCGAGGTGCATCAGACGGGCAACAACAGCAGCGACATGGTGCTCGGCTCGCGGCTGCTGGCCATCATCCCCACGCCGCTGGCCATCACGCAGCAGCCCACGAACGTGACCTCCACCGAGAACCGCGTGCTGAATCTCACGTTCGGCCTGAGCGGGAGCGCGCCGCAGTTCCAATGGTACAAAGGCACGAACCCGGCGGTGGCCATCGCCGACGCCACGAACGCCACCTTTACCATTGCCAACACCGCCATCGCGGACACGGGCGATTACTTCGCCATCGCCACCAACTTTTTGAACGCCGTCACGAGCCAGGTCGCGCACGTCACGATCAGCAACGACACGAACGGCCCGGTGCTGCTGAACGCGCGGGGCGACGAGACGTTCCGAAAAATCATCCTGACCTGGGACGAAACCGTGTCTGCCGGTCCGGTCGGCGAGCCGAGCAACTTTTTCCTCTTCGATTCACAGGCCAACCAGATCCTGGTGGATTCCACCGAGTACTACGGCAACGTGGTCGTCTTGAATGTGCCGCTGCTGGACATCAACGCCAGCTATAGCGTGGAAGCGGCCGGCCAATCGGATTTGGTCGGCAACCCGACCCAGCCCTACGGCCTGCCTCTGGACACGGGCAGCGGCGTGCAAACCAATTTTCAGAGCTGGGTCATCGCGCCCGGCTTCACGCGCTTCCAGGCGTATCTGAACCTGCCCGTCGGCCAGAGCATCAACCAGTTCACCGCCCTGCCCGTATATCCGAACGCGCCGAACTTCGGCTTCCTGACCAACCAGGTGTTCTGGCCGCAGAGCACGCCGTTGCCGAACGGTCTCGAACAGTACGCGATGCGTTTCTCCGGCCTCTACGTCGCGTCCGAAAGCGGCCTGCACAACTTCAATCCGGACCACGACGATGACATGCGGCTGCGCGTGTACCCCGGCCCGGACAATACCGGCGTGCCGACCGAATTCGCCGCCGCCTGCTGCACCGGCCTGCTCGACGGCCCGACGCTCGATGTCACGCTCGTCGCCGGCCAGCGTTACTACTACGAGCTGATCGTGCGCGAATTCGGCGGCGGCGACCACGCGGGCTTCTCCGTCGTCATGCCGTCCGGCCTGACGAACTCGCCCGTCGCGCAAGGCTCGCTCGCCATCGCCTTTGATCCGGCGAGCATCGTCAGCGCCGGCTTCTCCGTGCAGCCGCAAAATCAAGCCACCACGGAAAACCACACCGCCACCTTCTCCGCCACCGTGACGAACGCGAGCAACGGCGTGACCTACCAATGGCAGTTGAACAACGCCGACATCGCGGGCGCGACCGGTCCCACCCACACCACGCCGCTCCGCACGCTCGCGAACAACGGCGACCAATACCGTGTCCTCGCCTACACGCCGGGCCTCATCCTGACCAGCGCCGTGGCCGTGCTGACCGTGACGGTGGACACCGTCGCGCCCGAAGTGGTCACGGTGCGCGGCACGCGCTCGTTGAGCGCCGTGCGCGTCGTCTTCAACGAGGCGATGGGTTCGGCCAGCGCGAACACCCCTGCCAATTACACCCTGACCTCAAACGGCGTCCCCGTGGCCGTCAACTCCGCCACGCTCGGCGGCGACCTCATGACGGTCACGCTCCAGACCGATCCGCAGGCCGCCGGCACGGTCTTCAACCTGAACATTCAAAACGTCGCCGACGCGGCGGGCAATCCGGTGGTCGCGACCAACGTCGTCTTCCAGACCTGGACCTACAGCCGCGGCTTCGTGTTGAAGGAATTGTATCTTGGCCTCAGCGCCAGCACGGTGGTCATCAGCGACCTGCGCAACTCGCCGAATTATCCCAACTCGCCCAGCCTCGTCCGCTACGGCACCACGCCGGAGCTGAACACCTTTGACGAGTTTGAAGGCTACGGCGCGCGGATGAGCGGCGTGCTGATCCCGGCGGCGACCGGCAATCACCTCTTCTACCTGAGCACGGACGACAACGGCGAACTGTGGATGAGCACCAACGCGAATCCCAACGGCATCTCCTACATTGCACGCGAGCCGGTCTATGCGGGCCGCCGCATCTGGACCGGCGAATCCGCCGGCGGCAGCCGCGTGATCACGCCTTCGCCCTCGGGCGGAACGCAGGCCAACATCTCCACCAACCTCGCGCTCGTGTCCGGCCAGCAGTATTACTTCGAGTCCTTGGTCAAGGAAGGCGGCGGCGGCGACAACATGGCCATCAGCTGGCAGACGCCCGGCGGCCCGGTACCGGTCAACGGCAATCTGCCCGTCGGCGGATTTACCTTTGCCGCGCTCGCCGATCCTGTCGGTGCGGTGGTGAACGTGACGCAGCAGCCCGCGAGCACGAACATTCAGCCGGGGCAGACCGCGAGCTTCGCCGTGCGCGCCACCGGCACGAACGCCAACGGAGCCGCGCCCTTCGCCTACCAATGGCAGCGCTTCATCACCGGCTCGTGGACGGACCTCGCGGGCGCGACCAGTTCGAACTACGTCACCGGCGTGCTCGCCGGGCCGGATAACGGCGCGCAGTATCGCGCGCTCGTCTTCATCCCCGGCGCCTCGACCGTCAGCGCCGTCGCCACCGTCGTCGTGGGTCTGCCGCTCCTCAGCATCCGCCACGAGCCGCCGAACGCGGTGCTCTCGTGGAGCGCCACCTTCACCGGCTTCACGCTCGAATCCAGCCCCGTGCTTCCGGCGGTCTCCTGGACTTCCAACGGTCCCGTCGTCCTGATCAACACGGAGAACACCGTCACCGTGCCGCTGACGCCCAGCAACACGTTCTTCCGCCTGAAGAAATAAGTTTGCGGTGAACCAACACGACGAGGCCGGACGCAAGTCCGGCCTCGTTTTTTTTGCCGGCCGATGGAGCGCGGGTTTTCAACCCGCAGCCATGTTCACCAGCAAGGGCGCAGAAACTTGCGGACACCGTTCTCCGATTCATAGTGCCGCGGGTTGAACCCCCCGCGCTCCATCATCGCTACTGTGAATTGCGTAGCCTATTGGCGTGCTAACCGCACGCCGCAGTTGGGCGTGGCCACTCTTCCCGCCTCCGTGTTTCAGGCAATTGCTGCCGTCCGTCTGGCCCTGCTTAAATCACTGCCGATGCTGGAGAGGCAGTGGTTTCGGTCAATCCACGACCGGGGCTGAATTCGTTTGAGACAGAAAAAACGACGGGTGAGATGCTTCCTCGCCTGTACGCGTACGTGTCAAACGCGCTCCTCCGGGCATCAAAGGGATCAGAAGGTCATGCAGGAAAAAACTCTAGGCGTCGGGCCATGCTCACGACGGACGGTCATCGGATGCGAATCAAGGTCGGCTCACGGCCGGAGTGGCGGCGCGTCGTTACAGTCTGGTGAAGGGCGCGGCACATTTCGGCGAACTCTCTCCGGGCGGCTGCTGGCCGTTCTCTTTTTCTGCGTTTCACTCGCGCCGGCGTTCGGCGTGACCTTCCGCTGGTCGGCGGGTTCGTATCGCATCTACATCACCGGCCCCGGCTCGGCGACGCTCAGTGATCTCAAGGCGGGAATGCCGAACGCGCTCCTCACCCAGGTCACGCCCGGCGTGTGGCACTTGCGCGCGAACCTCGTGATGGAAAACGGCGCGCGCCTCGTGCTGCACGGCACGAAGATCGGCGGCGACTGCAACGAACTGCGCCTGCAAAGCAACAACGACGGTTCGCCGAACGCCTTCGTTCACGTCACCGCCGACTGGGGCAGCATCGACATCCGTAGCACGAAGATCACTTCTTGGGATGACGCGGTGAACGGGCCGGACACGGAAAACGGCGCGCTGCGTCGCGCATTCATCCGCGTGCGCTCGAATCTTTCCGCCAACGGCACGCCGCTCGAATCGCGCATGGACGTGATTGACAGCGACGTGGGCTACCTCGGTTCGCATGACGCCGAGGCGTACGGGCTGACGTGGAAGGTGATTGAGAACACCAACCGTCCCTACGGCGACGTGAAGAACCTCTACAATTTCGTGGAAGTGTATGGCGACATTCTGAACAGCCGAGTCCACCACAATTACTTCGGCCACTACTCCTACGGCTCCTTCGGCCAGCGGCTCGCGGACAACGAGATGGACCACAACATCGGCTACGGCTTCGATCCGCATGACGACTCGGACTATCTCGTGGTCGAGAACAACAACGTCCATCACAACGGCTGGCACGGCATCATCGCCTCGCAGCGTTGCAACAACATCATCATCCGCAACAACACGACGTGGAACAACGGCAAGAACGGCATCATGCTCCACCGTTACTGCAACGACTCGATCATCGAGAACAACCGCTCCTTCCACAACGGCGACTCGGGCGTCGCGCTCTTCGACAACAACACCACCATCGTGCGCGGCAACGTCTGCATCGGGAATTTCAACTCCGGCATCCGCCTCTCCGTCGGCCCTGCGGACAACCTGATCGAGAACAACGAGTTCGGGAACGGCGCGAACTACGGCATCTATCTCTACAAGGGCGGCGACCTGCCGTTCCCCGGCGAGGACGGCCATCCCAAGCGCAACCGTTTTGTGAAGAACCACATTCATCACAACGGCAACGTGGGCCTGCTGCTCACCACATCGGATGATAATCTGTTCGCCGGCAACATCTTCGAGGGCAACGCGGGCGACCTCGTATTGGTGAACGGCCTGCGCAATCGTTTCGAGAGCAACGCCATCCCGCGCGAGGTCGAGGTGCGCACGCAGGGCACGGCGGAAATTCTTGCCTCCACCTTCGCGCGCAACCAGCCGGGGCTGGCCATCGCGCTCGATGCGTTCAGCACCATGACCTTTGATGACGCGGGCAACCGCATCTTCGATCCTGAGGAGTCGGGCATCGCCACCACCGTGCGCACCAACAGCGGCTCCACGCTCACGCTGGCGACGGCGCAGATTTCCAAGGCGTCGTATGTGCAGACGCGCAACCTGCAAGTCACGCCCGACGCCGGCACGGCCAACGTCACGATGATGGTCTGGAACATCGCGGGCAATCTGCCCAAGCGCTGGCTCACGCAGGCCAGCGCGGCCACGCGGCGCATCACTTACAAGGTCGGGGATCTCAACCCAGGGCAGGACTACGTCTTCCTGAGAAACGCCGTGGAGCTTGATTACACCGCCGACGCGCAGGGCTACGTCACCATTTCCGACACTGCAATCACCACGGCCGTCGTGGACTGGCAGATTACGTTCGACAACTGATTTTGCCACCACTGCCATGTTGAACCCATTTTTCACTCCCACAGATTCAGGAAAGCCGCAGATGAAACACAATATCCGTGGCCTCTCTGAATCTGCGGGAATCCTCCGGGCCGGTTTTAGAATCGGCGCCATTGGTCGCATCTTCGTTGTGCTCTTGCTGGTGCTCCTCACACTCTCAACTCGCGCTGCTCATTTCCCTGTTTCCACCGCAGTAGAAATTTCTTCGGCGGCGGCGCTGGCGCAGCCCGGCGACACCATCGTCATGGCCGACGGCGTGTGGAACAACGCGGACATCCTGTTCTCCGGCAACGGCACGGCGGCGCAGCCCATCACCATGCGCGCGGCCACGCTCGGGCGCGCGCATCTCACCGGTCTCTCTCGCCTGCGGCTGTCTGGAAATTATCTTGTCGTGGACGGACTCACGTTCACGAACGGCTACCGCACGAGCGGCGATGTGATCGCCTTCCGCGAGAACACCACGACGTTCGCCAATCACTCGCGCCTGACCAACTGCGCCATCGTTGACTACAACCCGCCGAACCTGACCAACGACACCAAGTGGGTCTCGCTCTACGGCGTGAGCAATCGCGTCGAGAACTGTTACCTCAAAGGCAAGGCCAACGTCGGCGCGACACTCGTGGTCTGGGTCAGCGCGGCTTCGAACGCGCCGAACCACCACGTCATCGCACGCAATCATTTCGGCCCGCGCCCGGTGCTCACGGCTGCTTCGAACGGTGGCGAGACCATCCGTGTCGGCACGTCGGACGAGTCGTTGAACCAGTCGCGCACCATCGTCGAGGACAACTTGTTCACGCAGTGCAACGGCGATGCGGAATTTATCTCCAGCAAATCGTGCGGGAACATTTACCGCCGCAACACCTTCATCGAATGCGAAGGCGCGCTGACCTTGCGCCACGGCAACGGCTCGCTCGTCGAAGGCAATTACTTCTTCGGCAATCGCCGCCCGCAGACCGGCGGGGTGCGTGTCTCCGGCGAGGATCACCAGGTGTTCAACAATTACTTCCACGAGCTGGCCGGCACCGGCACCCGCGCACCGCTCTCGCTGATGCAGGGTTTGGTTGCCAGTCCGCTCAACGGCTACTTCCAAGTGAAGCGCGCCACGGTCGCGTTCAACACTTTCGTCAACTGCACGAACTCCATCGTCATCAATCTCGCGGGCACGGTCGGTGCTTTGGGCACCACGCTGCCGGTCATTGATTCCGTGCTGGCGAACAACCTCGCGCGTCAGACGGCGGGCCGACTCGTGGACCTGCGCGTGGCGACGGCGGGGCCGGAAATCATTTCGTGGGAGAGCAACGTTCTCTTTGGCACGACGCTCGGCATTCCGACCAACAGCGGCACGCTGCGAATGGATCCGCTGCTCGTGACCAATCTCGTGGACGCGCTCTGGCGTCCGGCCACGAACAGTCCCGCACTCGGCGTGGCGGGTGGCAGCTACTCGAACGTCACACATGACTTCGAGGGTGACGTGCGCCCGGCGTTGAAGGACATCGGCGCGGATCAATTCTCGCTCTCGGCTCCCGTGTTTCCGCCTCTCGCCACGAACGTCGTCGGCCCGCTCTGGCAGCGCGCGAGCGGCACGTCGCTCGCGTGGGCGCAGCCGTCCGCCATCGGTTATGGCACTCCGCTCGGCGCGGCGCAGTTGAACGCGAGCGCGAACGCGGCGGGATCATTCGCCTACACTCCGGCGGCGGGATCAATCTTGGATGCCGGCGCGGCCCAGTTGCTCACTGTCGTCTTCACGCCGAACGATCTCGCGAGCTTCACCATCGCCACGCAGACCGTCGCGATCACCGTCACTCCGGCAACCCCGACCATCACTTGGTCCAACCCCGCGCCCATCGTCCACGGCACCGCGCTCTCCGCTGCGCAACTCAACGCGACCGTGAACGCGTCCGGCTCGTTCCAGTTTGTTCCGCCCGCCGGCACGGTGCTGGGCGTCACCAACGCGCAGCCGCTCCTCGTGCTGTTCACGCCGGACAATCCGACGAATTTTCTCCCCGCCAGCCGCATCGTGCTCATCAACATCACTCCCGCCGCGCCCGTCGTGACGTGGCCCACACCCGCGCCCATCGAGCGAGGCACGCCGCTCAGTGGCGCGCAGTTGAACGCCACCGCGAGCGTCCCGGGCACCTTCAGCTACACGCCGCCGACGAACACGATTCTCACCGCGCACCCGGCGCAACCGCTCGTCGTCACGTTCACGCCGGATGACTTGGCGAACTTTCTCCCC
>JANOAY010000333.1:0-1570 GCA_031411375.1 Pedosphaera sp.
GAACGGCCAGTGCGTGCGGGTGACATCCACTTTGCCGAGATCAAGCGGGACGAGGAGGTTCTCTTCTTTGTCCACGCTGGCCTTGGCGATGATCTGGCCGGAGGTGCCGGCGATGAAACTCTGGCCCCAGAACTCGATGCCGTCACCGCCCACAGGTCGCTCCAGGCCGATGCGATTGGCAGACGCGACGTAGCAGCCGTTCGCGACGGCGTGACTGCGCTGGATGATTTCCCACGCACCGTGCTGGTTCGCGCCGTATTCTTTTTTCTCCTTGGGATGCCAGCCGATGGCGGTCGGGTAGAAAAGAATTTCCGCGCCCTGCATCGCGGTCAGGCGCGCGCCTTCGGGATACCACTGGTCCCAGCAGATGAGCACGCCGATCTTCGCGTAGCGCGTCTGCCACGCCTTGAAGCCGAGGTCGCCGGGCGTGAAATAAAATTTCTCGTAGAACAACGGGTCGTCGGGAATGTGCATCTTGCGGTAGCGCCCGAGCAGCGCGCCGTCCGCGTCAATGATGACCGCCGTGTTGTGATAGACGCCCGCCGCGCGCTTCTCGAAGAGCGAGGCCACGATCACGGATTTGTATTTCTTGGCGATCTTCTGGAACGCCTCGGTGCTGGGGCCGGGAATGGTTTCGGCGAGATCAAAGTTGTCGTGGTCTTCGCTCTGGCAGAAATACTGCGAGCGAAAGAGTTCCTGCGTGCAGATGATTTGCGCGCCGTCTTTGGCGAGGCGCTCGGTCTGGGCGAGCGTCTTCTTCAAGTTCTCGGCGGGTTTCTCCGAGCACGCGGTCTGGATCAGGCCGACCTGGACGATGTTTGGTTTCTTCATGGATGAAAAAGCTGGCCGGAAACTAGGACACGATGCGCGCCTGTCTCACTAAAAATTTTTGAGCAAACCCGGAACGCCGATTTGGACATCGGCGCTCCACCCCACTCACGACACGCGGATGGATTTCTTGGTGTTGCGGGTGTGATTCGTGGCACGCGAACTGTGCGCGGTGCGGGCCGACTTGGTCGTGGTCGTCGTCCGCGTGATGCGGGCGGTGCGCTCCAGCAGGCGCGTGCTGCCTTTCGCGTCGCGCGTCGCCATCGTGGGATCGAGTCCGAAGAGTCCGCGCACGAACTTGCCGAGCGTCTCGTTGGTCGGACCGTAGCCGCCGCTGTAAATATAGAACTCCAAATCGTAGAGCAGTTCATCCGCGCTGGCGTAACGGTTCTTCAGCTCGCGAGAGAGGGCACGATGCAGAATCGTGTTCAGCTTGTCGTCCACGCGCTTGTCGAGTTTGCGGAAGTCGGGGATGGGCATCTTCATCACGCGGTCGCGGGATTCCTCGGCGTTCACGCCTTTGAAAATGTTTTTCCCGAGGAGCAGATGTGCGAGCACGATGCCGACGGAGAACAGATCGGACCGTTTGTCCGTGATTTGAAAATCCGCCTGCTCGGGACTCATGTAGTCGGCCTTGCCCGCGACGACTTCGCCTTCCTTGTCCGTGAGAAATCCTGCCGCCTTGGCCACGCCGAAATCTGTCAGCTTCACGTCGCCCTCGAAGGCGATCATCACGTTTTTG
>JANOAY010000334.1:0-1696 GCA_031411375.1 Pedosphaera sp.
CATGTGGGTTCTTTGTTGAGCGCGTCGGAGACGATGCGGCCGTCCTTCATCTCGATGATACGCGCGGCCTGGCGGGCGATGCCCAGGTCGTGCGTCACCAGGATGAGCGTGAAGTTCTGCTCGCGGCGGAGACGAACGATCAGGTCGAGGATCAGGGTCGCGTTTTCGCTGTCGAGATTGCCCGTCGGTTCGTCGGCGAGCAGGACGGATGCGCCATTGGCCAGGCTGCGCGCGATGGCGACGCGCTGGCGTTCTCCGCCGGAAAGCTTGGCGGGAAAATGATGCAGGCGCTTTTCGAGTCCAACGGCTTTCAGCACTTCGATGGCCCGGTGTTTTCGCTCGGAGACGGAGCGGTCCGTTTCAAACATTGGGATCTGCACGTTCTCGAGCGCGGTGAAAGTCGGGAGCAGATGGAAGGCTTGGAAAATGAAACCGATCTCGTGGGCGCGATACGCGGCGAGATCGGCGCGCTCCGCGAGCGAAGCGCCGCGATAGCTCAGCGTGCCCGCGCTCGGATGGTCGAGTGCGCCAAGCATTTGGAGCAGCGTGGATTTCCCCGAGCCGCTCTGGCCGACAATGGCGACGAACTCGCCTTGCTGGATGCGAAAATCCACGCCGCGCAACGCCTGCACCTGCCCGTCGTCGTATTCCTTCTTCAGGCCGCTGGCTTCAAACACCGGAGCGGTGCTGGCAGGGGACGGGCTGGCATCTCCATTCGGAATCGCCATCAGTTCAGCCCTTGTTTCGCCAGTTCCTGGCGGGTGGTTCGCGCGACTCCGAGCCACTGGGCGCCCACGCGCGGGTCGGCGAGATGGATTAGCAGATCATGCACGGCAGCGCCGAAGGAGCGGAACGGCGGGCGTTCGTGTTCCCCAGTCGATTCGAGCGCATGCGCGTGCTCCGGCAATTCCGGGTGCGGCAGCCCGGAGCGCCAGTGGTGGACCCCGTGATACGGCTCGTGCAGCAGCGTGAAGTTGAAAAACGTGGCCATCCAGCCCTCCGCCACGATGCTGCGCGTCGAACTGTTCACCGTGGAGCCGGTGAGGCCGACGTGCTCCACATACTTGCGCAGGCTTTGCATGTTGGCGGCCAGCCACGCCGGGATGAGATGCAACCAGAGGAAATATTTCCACACATCGAAGACTGCGACGGCCGTCAGGATCGCAATCCAGACGACCGCCGTGACCGCGAACTCCGTCCAAATGCGCCGCCGCAATTTCTTGTTCCGAATGGGCGAACCGCTGCGGAGGAAGGTTCGCACGAAAAGAAACGGCGTGAACAGCAGTCCCATCGTGAGTTCGAGCACGGCAGCCAGGACGCGCGCCCTTCGAGGCATCTCCGGATGAACGAAAGGCCAGAGCTCTTCATCACGCTCGGAGGCGAGGTAGGCGTGGTGCAATTGATGGGCCGCGCGGTAGAGGCTGAAGCTCGTCAGGCTAATGATGCCGATGATGATGCCGTCAATTTCATTGAGCAGCCGGCTCTTGCGCAGCAGGCCATGCGACGCCTCATGAAAGCCAATCAGCATGCTGTGCATGAGATGGCTCGAGATCAGGACCAGCAGCGCGGCGAGCCAGTAATTGCTGCGATACACGGCGAAACCGAGCGACACCTGTGTGAGGAAAAACAGCGCGGTGAGCACGGGGAACGCGGCGCGGCTGATCCAATGCGGCTCGTGCGCTTCGATGGCAGTCCC
>JANOAY010000335.1:0-5954 GCA_031411375.1 Pedosphaera sp.
CCGTTCGTGAACCTAATCGCGAACGTCGCACGGCGACCCCACGGACGGAGGATGCTCCAAGTCCTGTTCCTCGCCATCACTTTGCTCGCCGCGCCCGCGTGGTCGGCGCCGAAGGCGGAGGGCAAACGCTTTCTCTTCATCGTGGACACTTCCACCAGCATGAAGCCGCTGGACATGCCGCTGCGGCAGACGCTCTTCGATCTCATCTACAGCGGCGCGCGCGGCTCCATGACCAACGACGACACCTACGGCCTCTGGCTCGTGGGCGAGAAGAACAACACCTCGTTCCCGATGGAAAGCTGGAAGGAAAAGTTCGCCGTGGAAATCGCGGCCAAGGCCGTGTCGCACGCGAAAGACCACGGCTTCAAAGGCCAGGCCAATCTCACCCTCGCGCTCGCTGACGCCAGCCGCATCGTGAAGAACATCGGCGATCTGACGGTGATTCTGATCTCGAACGGCGAGACGCCGCTGCTCGGCACGCCGTTCGATGACGCGATCAACGCGCGCTTCCGCGAACTCGCTCCGGTGATGAAAGCCGCCAAGGCCACGATCAACACCGCGCTGGTGGCGCAGGACGGAAAATTTGTCGCTTGGGCGGCCAACGCACCGCAGTTCCTGCTGGATATTCCTTACGTCGCGCCCAAGCCGAGACCGGCCAAAGTGGAGCCGCCCGTGACCGCGCCGGTCGCGGTGGCGAAGCCGGCAAAGGTCGTGGCCGCCGCGCCGCGCCTCGCGGCGAATGCGATCATCATCACCAAGGATTCGGTGGCGGAGGAGCGGCGCAGTTACGTTTCGTCCTCGACCATGACCAGCGCGCCGACCGCGTCGGTCTTGGCCGCAGTGACAAATGTTGTCCCCGAGCCGCTCGCCGTTCCGGCCACGAATGCCGTGACGGCGGCGGCCACGAATCTGACCAGCAACGTCGTCGCGAAATCCGCCGCCCCGGCGAGTCTGGTCACGAACCTCGCCCCGGCGACGCCCGCCGTGGTCGTGGTCACGACGGAAATCAAATCCACCAACACGGTGGCCTTGCCCGCCGCGCTGCCGCCCGTGGCGTCCGGTCGCGAACTGAGTTTTATTTTCCTGTGCGCCGGAGCCGGTGCAGGCGGGGCGTTCATGATTTTGCTGGCCGTGCTGTTCTTCACCCGCGCGAGCCGGCGCGAGCCGAGTCTTATTTCCCAGGCCATCGCGCGCGAGCGAATGCAGACGCGCTGAGGCCGGCCCAAGGCGGAACGGCTCGCGCTGCGTAGTGGGGCAGCCGCCACCTCTCCACTGGCCGTCCCGGCTGGTGTCTCTCTGCGACAGCCGGGACGGCCATCGGACGAAAGGCAGGCGGGACGCCCGCCCCACATCGCTCTACTTCAGCCAGTTCAAGAACACCGTGATGTTCAGCGCGTTCAGGAAATCGATCAGGAAGCCGCCAACCACCGGCACCACCAGAAACGCGCGCGGCGACGGGCCGTATTTTTCCACGATGGCCTTCATGTTCGCGACCGCGTTGGGCGTCGCGCCGAGGCTGAAGCCGACTTGCCCTGCCGACATCACCGCCGCGTCGTAGTTCCGGCCCATCAGCGGGAACGTGACGAGCCATGCGAAGAGGCCCATCAAAATGATCTGCGCGCTGAGGATGATCAGCATGGGCAGCGCGGTGTTTGCGAGGTCGGCGAGGTTCAGGCTCATCATGGCGATGGCGAGAAACAGCCCGAGCGTGACCGAGGCCAGCGTGTCCACGATTTCCGTCCGCAGCGCGCCGTCGAACCACACGTCCGCGACATTCCGCACGACCACGCCGAGCATCAGCGCGCCCATGTACACCGGAAACGTGATGCCCGTCTGCTGAATGAGATAACTGAGCCACGTTCCCGCCTTGATGCACGCGAGCAGCACCAGCAGGTGCAGGACGAAACTTTTGCGAAAGCCGATCAGTTCCTTCAAGTCGCCGAGGATGCCCGACGCGCCCGTGGCTCCCACTTCGAGGTGAACTTCCTTCGCCACGTCGGACTTCAGATGATGTTTCCGCACCAGCCAGCCGCCGAGCGGCCCGCCGATCAATCCGCCCGCCACGAGGCCGAAGGTCGCCGCCGCCACGCTCACCACGCTGGCGTTCGCGAAGCCGGCCTTCTCCAACTCCGGCGCGAAGGTCATCGCCGTGCCCATGCCGCCCGCCAGCGTGAGACTGCCGCAGACCAGCCCGAGCAGCGGCGATTCGCCGAGCAGTTTTGCCAGCGGCACGCCCACGAGATTTTGCGCCACCGCGAGAAACGCCGAGATGATCAGGAACAAAAACAACGGCCAGCTTCCCTGCCGCAGAAATCGCCAGCTCGCGTTCAGCCCGATGCAGGTGAAGAAGGCCATGAGAAACGGCTGGAGCACCCGGCCCGACGGGTCTTTCCGCCACAGCGGCTCGACGGACGTCAGCCACGTCCACCACGGCGAGGCCACCTTGTCCGCGAATTTCGCCGGCTGCCCCGCTAGGTTCACCGCGAGCACGATCAGCGCGACCAGCAATCCACCCACCACCGGCCCGGGAATGTTGAACCGCGCGAGGAAGGAAATGCGCCGCACCAGCCATTCGCCGAGCAGCAACACCGGAATTGCCAGCAGCACCGTGAACCACGCGGAGAGCGTCATGCGCAGAGCAATGCCCGCCGGGCTTGGCAAAAGTCAAACCCTGCGTAGCATCGCGCCTCGGAATGATGACGATCAAAATCGCCCAGTTTGGCCTGGGCCCCATCGGACTCGAAACGCTCAAGCTGGCCGCGCGCAAGCCGTGGGCAAAAATCATCGGCGCCATTGACATCAATCCCGCTTTCGTCGGGAAAACTCTGGGCGAACTCACCGGCGAAGAAAAACTCCGCGACGCGAAGGTCTATTCCTCGCTCGATGAACTGCTCGCGCACGCCAAGCCCGACGTCATCTTCCACACCGCCGTCTCACGACTGCGCGCCGCCGTCGCGCAGGTCGAGCCGATGGCCCGCGCGGGCATCAGCGTTGTTTCCTCCTGCGAGGAACTGCTCTACCCCGCGTTGCGCGAGCCGGAACTGGCGAAGCAACTCGACGACACTTGCAAGAAATTCGGCGCGCGCGTCCTCGGCACCGGCGTCAATCCCGGTTTCGTCATGGATGTGCTGCCCGTGTGCCTCACCGGCGTCTGCCGCGAGGTGAAGGCGATTCACATCCAGCGTGTGGTGAATGCCGCCACGCGCCGAGGTCCGCTCCAGAAAAAAATTGGCAGCGGACTCGCGCCTGCTGAGTTCGAGCGTCTGTTCGCCGAAGGCAAGGCCGGGCACGCGGGCCTGAAAGATTCCGCCGCGCTCATCGCGCACTGTCTCGGCTGGAAGATTTCCGAACTCACCGAGACCTGCCACGCGATGGTCGCCGACCACGACATCAAGACCCCGCACGTCGATGTGAAGCGCGGTGAGTGCTGTGGCCTGCATCAGCGCGGCGAGGCCAGAGTGGACGGCGTGCTTCGCCTCACGCTTGATTTGAAAATGTATCTCGACGCGCCGAACCCGCACGACGCCTGCCAGATCGAAGGCGAGCCGAGTTTGAAAATGCACCTCGACGGCGGCGTGGCCGGCGACGCCGCGACCGTGGCCTCCCTCGTCAACGCCGCCCCGCGCATTCTGAAAGCTCCGCCGGGTCTGCTGCTGATGACCGACATCGGCGTGCCGAGTTGGCAGTGAAGCAGGAGACGCGGACAGCCATGTCCGCAGTCGAGCCGTGAATAAGCCGCACCGGACATGGCTGTCCGGTGCTCCGACTTCTGAACCAACGAACGGCGAGGTAGGGAGCGGTGTCCTCACCGCGCCGCGCTCCGCATCGGAAGAACGCGTTGGAACTTCTCACGCCTCACTCCGGCGCGCTGAGGACAGCGACGCCCTACCTTCGCACGCGGGTTGGGCTATCGCGCGATGCAGTTCAACCTCGTGGTGACCACGAACAAGGCGGCGGTGAATTTGTGGCTGGCGCTCGGGTTTGAAATCATCGGCACGCTGCCCGGCGTGTTCCATCACGCCACGCTCGGCTACGTGGACGCGCATGTGATGTTTTTGCGATTAGAGTGAAATGAGTACGTCAGGACTGTTTCTGCTAGAACGTACGTTTAGTGTTCCACCAACTACTCGGGCCATGTCTGTAGCATCCATTTGTGTTGTTGGCTGAAGTTAATGGATATCGCCGGTTGCAAGATTTCGTTGACCACAGCCACTTGTTCCGGGGTTTCAATTGGGAAACCGCGACCGCAGGTAGCGCCTAATAATGTTTCGTTCGGCCAAAGACGCTTACAAATCCGTTCAGCCTGTTCTTTGCTCAAACGAAAAGAAGCAATGTGAGCTTGGTCAAGTTGCTTCCCCCGCTCTAACAATTCTTGCATGCCCTCGGGCGTGTTGAGGTCACCAATCTCCCCAAGATCGGGAATTCTATGGTGCGTTTCCAGAATGCAACCCACGGTAATCATGCGAGGGACCCTGGCCGCAAAAGCCGCGTTTGCTGCAGCACTTGGTTAGCCCACCGGTGTTTCATCTCAATCAATGTGCTTGTCGATAATGCGCTCGGCTAGCGCACCCCACGACTGTTCCTGTCGAACGTCGTAAACGAACTGAGTAACGCACGTCGAGGGCATGTCGTCGATGATGATGTCCGGCTTGGCGGCGAAACCCTCGAAGAAGTCGGTCATACCGTAGAGGTGCGCGACCTTCCGACAATAGTCTGCCCCGCCGGTGGACCAGAGAAAGAGATGGCAACCCTCGTCGAGCAAACGTTGCAACGCCTCTCTCGCTCCGTCCAGAAGCTTGCCGTAGGCGTCGATGAGTGTGAGATCCACATCGACGAAGACGTTGGCGTTTTTCATACGTGTGCCAAGTGGACTAACAGATATTTCGCCAACGCCTCTACTTAAACATCGCGTGCTTCTTGTCCCCGCCGGAGAGCACGTAGGCGGTGAGGTCGGCGATTTCCTCGGTGGTCAGCATTTGCAGCAAACCCTCGGGCATCGGCGAGACCTTGGAGAACTCCATGCTCTTCACCTTCTTGCGGTCAATCGTCTCCTGCTGGAAGGGATTCGCGGCGTCGGTGTTCACCATCACGTTGTCGCCGTTCAGGTTCACGATCACGCCGGTCACGGTGTCGCCGTCGTTCTTGGAGATGACCATGGGGACGAACTGTTCGTTGATTTCCTTGCTCGGGTTCAGGACCTGGTCGAGGAAATCGCGGGAGGAATAGCGTCCGCCCGCGCCGCTGAGGTCGGGGCCGGTCATGCCGCCTTCATTGCCAAAGCGGTGGCAGGCGAAGCAGCCGGCGGCGGCGAACATCTTGCGGCCGTTGTCGAAGCTGCGCTTCTTCATGCTGCGCTCGACGGCGGGCGCGAGGGTGTCGAGCTTCCAATCGGTGACGGTGGTGCGGCCGGCGAAGACCTCGGCCATCTGCGCGAGCGGGGATTTCTTCTCGGGCTTCTTGGCAAGGACGGTGGCGAGCGCGGTCTTCTCGTTGTCGCTGAGCGTGGCCTCGGCGTCGGTGCGGATAAATTCGAGGAACTTCTCGAAGCTCGCGCCGCCGCGATAGTTCGCCGCCTTCAGGAACCAGTCGAACTGCGCGGTGCGGAGTTCGGTGGTCCAGCCGGCTTTCAGGAAACGAATGGAGCGCGCGTATTCCAACTGCTCCTCCTGCCCAGGCGCAGCCTTGATCATGGCGATGGCCTTGCCCGCGAGCGTGGGCGACTGAATGGCGGCGAGCGTCTCGCAGAGCAGCCAGTTCAGATCAAAGCTGGGCGCGGGAAACTGCGGATCAAGCTGCGCGATGATGCGCTTGGCCGTCGCGTCCTCGGGCGTGCCGAAACGTACGAAAGCGATGCTGTAAGTGCGGACGAGGGTGAGGCGCTGTTCGTGGTTGAGCTTCTTCCAGTCGAGCTTGAGAAGCGCTTCGACAATTTTGCCGCCCATCACTTTGTCCAC
>JANOAY010000336.1:0-3033 GCA_031411375.1 Pedosphaera sp.
AGATCGCCGTTGCTCGAAATCGTTCCCAAGCGCGAGGCGATGAGCAAATACAACCTCCACGCCGCCGAGTTGAATCGCGTCGTCGGCACGGCTCTGGCCGGACAGGAAGTCGGCAAGCTCATCGAGGGCAACCGCCGCTTCGACATCGTGGTGCGTCTCAACGAGGAACTGCGCGAGAAACTTGACGACCTCAAGCGCCTGCCCGTCCGCGTGGACGATGGCGGGTTGCTCACGCTCGGTCAGGTCGCTGACTTCAAGGTGGTGGAACAGGTCGCGGCCATCTCGCGGGAATACAGCCAGCGCCGCGCCGCCATTATGATTAACCTGCGCGGGCGCGACGTGGAGAGCTACGTCCTCGAAGCGCAGAAGAAAGTGGCCGAGCAAATCAAACTGACGGACGGCTACTCCATCGAGTTCGGCGGTCAGTTCAAGAACCTCCAAGAAGCCCGCAAACGCCTGATGGTCGTCGTGCCGGTCGCGCTCGCGCTCATCTTCATCCTCGTGTTCATGGCGCTGGGCAGTTTGCGGCAGACCTTGCTGGTCTATACAGGCATTCCGCTCGCGGTGACGGGCGGCATCTTCGCGCTGTGGTTGCGCGGCCTGCCGTTCAGCATTTCGGCGGGCGTGGGTTTCATCGCGCTCTCCGGCGTCGCCGTCCTCAACGGCTTGATGATGATTTCCTACTTCAACCTGCTGCGCGAACAGGGCCACGCGCACAGCCTGACCGACTGCGTGCGCGAAGGCGCGATGACGCGCCTGCGCCCCGTGCTGATGACCGCACTCGTCGCCTCGCTCGGTTTCGTGCCGATGGCCATTGCCTCCGGCGCGGGCGGCGAAGTGCAGCGCCCGCTCGCGACCGTCGTCATCGGCGGCATCCTGAGTTCCACTTTCCTCACGCTTGTTTTGCTTCCAACGCTTTACGAGTGGCTGGAGCGAAAAAAGAAAACTGCGGACAACGCGCCGGTGGAGACGCCTTCTGGTGAAGGCGGGCCTTCCCCCGACGCCGCGCCCGCAACCACCACCACATGACAGAAAAACAAATGAAGACCCACATCCGCATTCTCACCGTGGCCGTCGCGCTCTGCGTCGGCCTGTTCACCGCAACCGCCGCCGACAAAGACGGCCACAACCACAAGGTCACGCCCAAGGGCGGACGACTGCTGGAAAAGACCGAGCCGCACGCCGAGTTCGTGGTCGAGAAAGACCGCAGCGTGACCATCAACTTCTACAACGAAGAGATGAAGCCCGTGGCGGCAACCACGCAGAACGTGACCGTCATCGCCGATGCCAAGAGCGGGAAGGCAACGCTGCAATTCGAGAAGAAGGGCGACACACTCGTCAGCAAGACCAAGCTGCCCGAAGGCGACGGCTACAACGTGGTCGTGCAGTTCAAGCAGACCGCCGAAGCCAAGCCGCAAAATTTCCGCCTCAAGCTCGACCTCGGCCTCTGCGGCGAGTGCAAGCGGGCCGAGTATGGCTGCACCTGCGGCCACTGAACGATGAAGACGCCCGCCGCGTGGTGCGGCCTTTGGTCACGCGGCGGGCCGCAAGTGAAAGGCATTATGAAGACAACTAAAACAGGTTCCCTGAGTGTGCTGCTCGTGGTGTCGGCCTTGTTCACCGCATGGCCCGCCGCCGCGCACACCACGCGGTCGCGCCCGGCCAGCGGCGTGGTCGAGTCGCTGGACACTTCCACACGGACGATGGTGTTCACGCCTGCGACCGGCAAGGCACCAAGCCAACTCGTCATCACACGCCAGACGAAGTTCATCCATGACTGGCATTTTGCGCTCGCGAGTGAAATGAAACCCGGCACGAAGGCGGTGATTTATTACCGCGTGCCGTTCTTCGGAAAACCGTTCGTCACGAAAATTGTGTGGAACAACGGCGGTTGAAGGAAGGCGGAACGTGAGCCGATGGTTGTCACCCGAAAAAGCCGCCCGCCTCGCCGAACGCGCCGCCGAGCAAGACCGGCAGCGCCGCGTGGAGAAGCGCAAGACCACGCTCCTGCTCATCGGCCTCGCATTGCTCGTGCTCGTGACCTTCGCGGCGTGGGTCTTCGTCCAAGCACGCTTGCGACACAGCCGCCATCATCACCATGAACGGAAACCGGCAACAACGGGTGGGACGAACCGCTTCGGCTCGCGCGGTTCAGTCGGCACGCGTGCTTTGGCAAGGGTTGAGTGTGAACCCCACGTAAAGATCGTGAAACAATTTGAAAAGCCTACGAACTGAGTTAACAGTAGACCGCTTGCACCACGTCAGAAAAATTCTGTCTGCCGCCATTCTATTGGCGTGGTTCTCCTGTTTGCTGAACTGTGAAGCTAAGTGCGCGCTTGGAAATGACAATGATGCTGATGGCGTTTGCGATTGGGTTGCGTCCGCGACAGTGGAGAATTCCAATCACAGTGCGCTTCTGCATTTGGAATTTGCGGCCGTTGACTCTGCTTTTTCTGACGCTTTTGAGCCGACTCCCATCCCCGCTCGACCACTGAGTGTTTTGTCGTTCTGCGTTGTTCATTCCGAGTTCTGCCAGAGTTGGCACTTCATCGACCGCTCTGCGTCCTCACCGCGCGCGCCGTCCTGCCGCGCCTAGTTCCTTCCGTCTTTGATCAGGCGCATTCCGCCTGTTGTTCTTCGTTCCCGATCCCTTGGTTGATTTGTTATGAGCCGTATTTTGAAGTTGTCCGTTGTTCTTTCTGCTTTCGCCGTAACTGCTGCTGCGCTGCACGCGCAATCAGTGGTGATCAACGAAATCATGTACCACCCATTGCAGCCTGCCGTTGGCCCTGAACCGCTCGGAGAGGAGTTCATTGAACTCTACAATCGGAGCGCCACGAACGTGAGCTTGAACGGCTGGCGTTTCACCAAGGGAATTAGTTTCACCCTCACCAACGTGACGCTCACGCCGGGCGCATACCTAGTCGTTGCCGCCGACACGAATGCGTTTCGGATTCGGTATCCAGCGGTCCTCAACGTCGTGGGTAATTGGGCGGGCACCCTTGCCAATAATGGGGAAACCATCGAACTGAA
>JANOAY010000337.1:0-3330 GCA_031411375.1 Pedosphaera sp.
TCGAACAATCCGTGAAGGTGGACATGTTTTACTATCGCGTCGTCGGATTGGTCCGCGAAAAAAGCATGGCCGACCAACGCGCGCAATCGGGCCGCACCGAAGGCGAGCCGCTCGACAACAATCTTTACATCCCGCTCGCCACGGCGCGCGCGCGCTTCGGCGATGTCATTCAACGCCGCACCGCCAGCAGCTACGAAGTGGAGAAAGTGGAGTTGCATCAACTCACGGTGCAGATGCGCGACCTCGCCGCCGTTGAGAGCGCCGACCCGCAGATCAAAACGCTCCTCAGCCGCTTTCACCCGCGCTTGGATTACGAAACCATCGTGCCCCTGCAACTCTTGCGGCAGGCCGAGCAGACCAAGCGCATCTTCAACATCGTGCTCGGCTCCATCGCGGCCATCTCACTGCTCGTCGGCGGCATCGGCATCATGAACATCATGCTCGCCACCGTGACCGAGCGGACGCGCGAGATCGGCGTGCGCCGCGCGCTCGGAGCCAAGCGCCGCCACATCACCATGCAGTTTCTCGTCGAGACCGTGGTGTTGTCCGTGGGCGGCGGACTCATCGGCGTGGTCGTGGGCGTGCTCGTGCCGCTGATCGTTTCCCAGCTCACGACCATGAAGACGATCATCACGCCGTGGTCGGTGCTGTTGGCCTTCAGCATCTCTGGTGCGGTGGGAATTATTTTCGGAATTTACCCGGCGAAGTCGGCGGCGGAACTCGATCCGATTGATGCCTTGCGCCACGAGTGACGGTGGGTGAAGGCGGGGCGCGTCGGGTGCGATTACAAGTAGCGGGCAGCGGAAGTGGGTCAGGCTTCCAGCCTGACGGTTCCGGCGGCATCCTGCCGCCGGTGCCAAGTGAAATGAAAACCCATCAACACGGGGCAAGATGCCTGACCCACGGGATTGTCCGCCACTTTCAATCGCACCCCCGGTGAGTGACGATGCCCCGGGACATTTCTTTCCGAAGATTTAATGGAATAGTTTCGCACCCCACGGCTTCCTAGTCGGCATGAACACAGACGCGGACACGCTGGTCGAGGCCCACTACGAGGGGCTGTTCGCCTTTGCGTTGAGCCTGGCCGGCAGCCGCGACGACGCCTGTGAACTCACGCAGGAAACCTTCTGCCGCTTCGCCACCAAGGGCCATCAGCTCCGCGACAAGGCCAAGGTGAAGTCGTGGCTCTTCACCACGCTCTACCGCGTTTATCTCGGCTGGAAACGCAGCGACGCCCGCCACCCGCACGTCGAGATGGACAGCGTGGAAACGCAGCTGCCGCATCTCGCGCCCGAGGCCGCCGAGAGCGCCGACGCGGGCATGGTCATGGCGGCGCTGCGGCAAATTGACGAACGGCATCGCGCGCCGCTGATGCTCTATTATCTCGAAGACCACACCTACCAGGAGATCGCGGACATTTTGGAAATCTCCATCGGCACCGTGATGTCGCGGCTCTCTCGCGCGAAGGATCAGATGCGCCGCCGGCTGATGGTCGGCGATGCCGCGCGCGACGCGCAGATCATTCCCATGCCCCAGTTCCAATCACGCTCTCAGCGCTCACAGCCATGAACATCCAGGAAGCCAAACTCATTCTCGGCGCGTGCCGTCCGCGCGGACAGGACGCGGCGGACCCGCGTGTGCAGGAGGCGCTGGCCCTCGCCCATCGCGATCCGGAACTCGCCGCGTGGCACGCGCGCGAGAGCCGCATCAACGCCGCGCTCGGCGGCAAGGTGCGCGAGCAGTGCCGCCCGCCTGCCGATTTGAAGGCCGCGATTCTCGCCGCCACCCGCATGGCGCGGCCCGTGCCGTGGTATCAGCAGCCCGCATGGATCACGGCGCTGGCGGCGATGCTGGTCGGCGCGCTGGTGTTGCTGGCGCTGGTGCTGCCAAAAAAAGGCGGCGCAGAATTCGCCCGCTTCCAAACCGAGATGGCCGACGTGCTGAACAGCAAAGATTTCCACCTCGATCTCACCACGCCCAGCGCAAGCGAGGCGCGGCAGTGGCTCGCCGACCGGCGCGTGGATTTTGTCCTGCCCGCCAAACTCGAAGCGCAGCCGACGCACGGCTGCCGCGTGCTCGACTGGCAAGGGTATCGAGTGTCGCTCGTCTGCTTCGAACTGGCTGGCGGCGAGACCGTGCATCTCTTCACGGTGGATCGCCGCGCGTTGCGCGACGCGCCGCCGGAGCAGTTGAAATTTGGCGCGGCGGGCCGTTACGCGCTGGCCGGCTGGACGCGCGGGGAGAAAGTTTATCTTGCCGCCAGTTCCAAGGGCGAAGCGAGCTTGAGGAAACTGCTGTGATGCGCCTCAAAGAATTTTACGGCGCGGCCGCGCCGAAACCATTTGCGCGCGCTGCGCGCCGACGAAAGTTCCGCCCACGGCTTGGGGCGGGACGTTCGCTTAAAAACACAAGCCACGTTCCCAACACACACACCATGAAGAGCCTCATCAAACATCTGGCCATTGTCGCCGCCGTCGTCGCCCTCACCTCGTCCGCGTTTGCGGGCGAATGCTGCGTGAAGGCCGCGAAGGACGCCAAGGCCGGCCAGACCTGCGCGAAGTGCGCCAAGGATTCCTGCTGCAAAGACGCCGTGAAGGCCGTCGGCAAGGACGCCAAGGCGTGCGAGAAGTGCGCGAAGGCGAAGTAAGTTCCGAACCCGCATCCGGCGCGGCGGAGCCCGTCCGCCGCGCCGGATTTTTCGTTCAGCGTGCGGCGGCGGGTGGCGCTGCTTTCACTTCCAACACGCCGAGTTCACCGAGCGCGGTTTTGGCCCCGCCATTCGTCAGCCAGCTTTTCGCCGCCGCCTCGTCGCGCAGGTAAGCATCCCAGAACTTTGTCGTGCTCTCGCGGATTACATCCAGCATCGCCGACTTTTTCTCCGCAGAAAACGCCGTGCTGCGTCCGCTGAAGATCATGTGGTCGCCGTCCTGGAACGTGATGAGGAACTGCGACGCGTGCTGAATGGAGTCGAACGGCACGCGCCGGTCTTTCGCGGTCGTGTCTTTCAGCAACGCGCTTTCATCCGCGGTGCCGGTGAAGTGGAAAATGGGAATGCGGATGGCCGCGTAGTTCTTCTCCGGCGGCCGGCGCGGCACCGGCGCGCTCATGGCGATGGCCGCCTGCACGCGCGGGTCGGCGAAGCTGCGGTCGCCGAGCGCGAACCGTTGCCCCGCCACGGCCAGCGTCGTGAACGCGCCGAAGGAATGTCCGGCCACACCGACGCGCTTCAGATCCATGCGCCCGCGCAAGATGCCGTCCTGCCCGTTGAAGTCCGTCAGTTGATCCAGCACGAAGCTCACGTCGAGCGGGCGGTTCACGGAGTTCTCCACG
>JANOAY010000338.1:0-2848 GCA_031411375.1 Pedosphaera sp.
GCGGGCGTCCCGCCTGCCGGTTCAAACTGGCAACCGGGGACGGTCGCCAGACTAACGACAGCCGAGACGGCTGCCCCACTAAAACTTCCCGCGCGCCGCCGACACGTCGCGGGTGATTTGGGCGCGCAATTCTTCCAGCGAGGAAAACTTCTGCTCGTCGCGCAGTTTCGCCACGAAGGTCAGTTCCATTTCCTGGTCGTAGAGGTCGCCGCTGAAATCCAGCAGATGCGCTTCGACGCGCAACTCAGGAACAGCGGACGCCAGCGTGGGTCGCACGCCGATGTTCACCGCCGCGCGATGTTGCGCTCCGGCCACGCGGGCGTGCGCGGCATAGACTCCGTTCGGCGGCACCAGCAGACCGCGTGCGTCGAGGTTCGCGGTCGGGAATCCCAACGTGCGTCCCATCTCATCGCCGCGGGCCACGAGACCGGCGAGGGCGTATTCGCGGCCGAGCATTTGCGACGCGCGATTGATCTCGCCCGCGCGCAGGGCCTCGCGGATGCGCGTGCTGCTCACCATTTCGCCGTCGAGCGCCACAGCGGCGAGTCCATGCACGCCGAAGTTCAATTCCGCGCCGAGCCGTTGGAGCAAGGCGACATCACCACTGCGCTTGCGGCCAAAAACAAAGGAGCTTCCCACACACACGCTCTGCACCGGTGCAAGCTGTGCGACGAGCGCGCGGATAAAATCCTCCGCCGGCAGCGCGCTGAACTCGCGCGTGAAAGGAATGACCAGCGTGGCGTCCGCGCCGAGGGACGCGAGGGCGCGGAGCTTTTGCGGCTGGGAATAAATCTGCGGCGGCACGCGGTCGGGCGCGACAATGCTGTTCGGATGCCGGTCAAACGTGACGACCACGGCGAGTCCTTCGTGCTGCCGCGCGTCCGAGACGGCCTGCCGGATGAATTGCTGATGCCCGAGATGCACGCCGTCGATGGTGCCGTTGGCGACGGACACTTTCCGTCCACCGGAGCGAAAACCTTCTGCGCTGTGCAGCGTCTGCATGGCTGGGAGTTTATTCGGCGCGCACCAGTTGGAAGTACGGGATGACGTGCTTCGTCAGCTCCGCCGTGGTCCACTTCAGAATTTCTTCCAGCGGCTTCGCGTCGTTCACGGAAAATTTCCCGGAGTCGAGGCGGCGCAGGGATTTTAGATGCGCGCCGCAGCCGAGTTTCTGTCCAATGTCATGGACGAGCGAGCGCACATACGTCCCCTTCGTGCAGGCCACGCGGAAGACGCCGACCGGCTCGGTGTAGGCGGTGAAACGGTAGGTGTAGATGTGAACCATGCGTTCCTTGCGCTCCACTTCCTTGCCTTGGCGCGCGAGTTTGTAGAGCGGCACGCCGCCGATCTTCACGGCGGAAACCATCGGCGGCATCTGCATCAGGTCTCCGAGGAATCTGTCCGCCTCCATGTTCAACTGCTCGACCGTCATCGGCCAGACCGGCGAAGTCGCGGTGATCTCGCCGTCCACGTCGTAGCTGTCCGTGGTCTCGCCGAACTTCGCCTCGCCCTCATAAACTTTGTCCGAGGACATGAGCTTCTCCGAGAGCTTCGTGCCGCGCCCGAGCACGAGGATGAGCAGGCCGGTCGCGTTCGGATCGAGCGTGCCGCAGTGGCCGACCTTTTCGAGGCGGAAATGATTCCGCACCTTGGCCACCACGTCGTGCGAGGTCCAGCCCGCCGGTTTGTCCACGAGTATCGCGCCGTCGAGCGCGCCAATTTCTTGCATTGCCACTATGTTTTTGGAAATGCGCGCGGGAAGCAAACAACGGTTGGCCACTCCGCGCGCGGTTAAAAATTATCTCACCACTTCAAACGCATAACCCTTCAAATACTCCGTCTCGGGAATGGACGGAATGACCGGATGGTCCGGCGACTGCGAGTAGGTCGCCACGCGGCGCAGGATTCTCCGCGCGTCGAAGGCGGCGGAGAGAATCACGTCCTGGAACAGGTTCGCGTCCACATGATGCGAGCAGCAGAAAGTCGCCAGCGTACCGCCGCGCTTGAGCAGTTTGAGCGCGCGCAAGTGAATCTCCTTGTAGCCACGGAGCGCATCGCCGACGGCGGCGCGCGTGCGCGTGAACGACGGAGGATCGAGCACAATCACATCGTAGCGCGGGATGACGCGCTCGTGCGGGGCGACGGCGGTCGCGGCCTTGAGCCAGTCGAAGACGTTCACAGTTTCAAAAGAGCATTTCTCTCCAACCCCGTTGGTCACAGCGTTGCGTTGCGCGGCGGCTACGGCGTCGGCGCTTTGGTCGAGGCCGTGGACTTGCGCGGCCCCGGCCTTTGCGGCGTGGATCGCGAAGCCGCCAAGGAAGGAGAAGCAGTCGAGCACGCTCGTCCCGGAACAAAGCTCGGCGACGCGGGCGTAATTCACCTGCTGGTCGAGGTAGAGTCCGGTCTTGTGGCCGGCGATCAAATCCGTCGCGAAGGAGAGGCCGTTCAACTTCACGGTCGTCTCGTTGGGATTGGCGGCCTCACTGTTGCCGAACTCGCCCGCGAGCACGCCGCGCGATTCTTCCATGCCCTCGAACTTCCGCGAGTTCACGTCGCTGCGTTCGATGATGGCGCGCGGGGAGAAAATTTTCTGGAGCGCGGCGACGATCTCCGCTTTCCGGCAGTCCATGCCGAGCGAAGAAATTTGCAGCACCAGCACGTCCTCGTATTTGTCCACGATGAGGCCGGTGAGAAAATCGCTCTCGGCATTCACGACGCGGAAGGAACTCGCGCCGGGCATGTGCTTCGTGCGCACGGCCAGCGCCTCGCGGATGCGTTGCTCGAAGAAATCCTGGTTCACCTCGACGCGCTCGGGCGCGAGCACGCGGACGCGGATGCGGGACTTGGA
>JANOAY010000339.1:0-1750 GCA_031411375.1 Pedosphaera sp.
GGCGGGCAACCCGGCGCGGGTCATCGGGCCGGTCGGCGGACGGACGCACGCCGACTCGGGCCAATAAAATGTTAATGCCCGCTGACAAGTATCCTTTGAACCCGTCGCCGCTTTCCACTCTCCTACCGCCGTGCTTGATTCCGTGAACCCAGAAGCCGACTCGTCGTCGGCAGATTTGCGCAAGAGCCGGCGCAAGAAAAACGCCGGCGAGGCGCGCGCCGTGTCCACCGTGGACCGGTTGCCGCCGCATTCCGTCGAGGCCGAGCAGGGCGTGCTGGGCTGCGTGTTTCTCTCGCCTCACGAGTGTCTCGGCCTGTGCGTGGAAAAATTCAAGACCGGCGCCAGCGTGTTCTACGACCTGCGGCATCAGGTCATTTATGAACTGCTCACCGAGATGTATGACCGCAAGGAGGCGATTGATGTCATCACCGTACAGCAGCGGCTGAAGGACAAGCAGCAACTCCAGAGCGTCGGCGGCATTGCCTACCTCGCCTCATTGCCGGACATGGTGCCGAGTGCGGCGAACCTGTCGTTCTACGTCAACATCGTTCGCGAGAAACACATTCTGCGGAAGATGATCTCTACCTGCACCGAGGTCGTCGGGCGCGTGTACGAGCATGAGGGCGAAGTGGACGCGCTGGTGGACGAGGTGGAGACGGAGATTCTCCGCCTAAGCGAAGAGCGTGTGGAATCGCAGACGCTCTCCATCAAGGACGTGGTTCACAAAGCCATCAACCGGCTGGAGGAATACCACGCCAACCAAGGGATGCTCACCGGCATCTCCACCGGCTTCCCCGACCTCGACAAGATGACGACCGGCCTGCACGGAGGCGAAATGATCGTCGTGGCCGCGCGTCCTTCGATGGGCAAAACCTCGCTGGCCATGAACATCGCCGAGGCGGTCGCCATTGATCAGAAGCTCCCCGTGGGCGTGTTCTCGCTGGAAATGAGCGCCGAGTCGCTCGTGTTGCGCATGCTCTGCTCGCGCGCGCGGGTCAACTTGCGGAACATCCGCGAAGGGTTTTTCTCCGAGCGCGACTTTCCGAAAATCACCAGCGCCGCCGGCAAACTCGCCGCCGCGCCGCTCTACATTGACGACACCGCCGGCCTTTCCATCCTTCAGTTGCGGGCCAAGGCGCGGCGCATGTGGCAGCAGTATGGCGTGAAGCTTTTCATCATTGACTACCTACAACTGCTTCACTCTACTGCGCGCCGAGCCGAGAATCGTCAGCAGGAAATTGCGGATATTTCCAACGGTGTGAAGGCCTTGGCGAAAGAACTCAATGTGCCCGTCATCGTGCTGGCGCAGTTGAATCGCGAGATCGAAAAGGAAAAAAACCGCAAGCCCCGCATGTCGGATTTGCGCGAATCAGGCGCGATTGAACAGGATGCGGACTTGATTGGTCTGCTCTACAAGCCGTCCTCCGGGGACGACGACGAGGGGCCGGGCGCCGAGCAGGAATCGGTGGCGGTGAACCTCCTGATCGCAAAGCAGCGCAATGGACCGACAGGTGACGTGAGCCTCACGTTCCTGAAAACGTACACCCGGTTCGAGAGCGCCGCGAAGATCAGTGCCGACGATGTCCCGGCGGAATAGCTGTAGATGAACAAACTCTTTCGTTACGCGGCGCTCGCGCTTTGGCTCGGCGCGGCTGCCATACTCCCCGCCCAGACTCCGAGTCAGGTGAAGAAGGTTGAGCTGAAGCAAGTCGGCCCGCAGGAGGTCAGCGAGCAGCTCATCCGCGCGAAC
>JANOAY010000340.1:0-2278 GCA_031411375.1 Pedosphaera sp.
CAACAGCGCGACGGGGAAGAGCAGGACGACGACGAGCCAGGCGGTGCGGGTGAGGGTGGGGGCGGGGGACATGCGCGGGGAAGTAATCAGTGGGTCAGTAATCAGTTTTCAGCGGAGCGCGGGCTTTCAGCCCGCAGCAACGTGCGACGGTCGGACGCGCTCGTCTCAACAGCAGCCTTCTTGGTGTGAGGACATTGCTGCGGGCTGAAAGCCCGCGCTCCGTTTTGTTTCGTGCGCGTCATTCGCTCCTCCACACTTCCGGCGAGCGAGCGCCGTTTCTTCTTCGCGTCCTTGGCGCTCTGGGCGTGAGGCGTCATCCGCATCGCTCAAGCTATTTCTCCCAGCGCGCGCCGAGGCGGTTGATGCTGCCGTGCAGCTCGCTCTTCATGGTTTTGCCCTCCGCGCTTTTGAGGCTGTAGCGCAGTTCGAACTGCATCACCGGCCGCAGCGCGGGGATTTCCAAGAACACACCGCGTCCGTCAGGAAGTAGTTTTGCCGCGCGCACTGCGAGCGTTTCGTGGCCTTCCTTCTCCGGGTCGGACGGCAGATAATCCTTCGAGCCGTATTGCTTGGCGTAGCGATAATTCCAATGCGCCGCCGCGTAGCTGCCCACGTCCTCCGCCGCCGCGCGATCCAGCGTGGTGGCGAACATCACGCGCACGCCGTTGGTGTGGACGTGAAATTCCACCGGCACCAGTGGCGTCGCGCCGGTGTAGCGCACGCGCTGCAAACAGCCGTCGCGCGCCGCGCTGGTCTGCCAGCCTTTCGAGCCGACGACGTAGAGCTGGCCGTCTTTGGGATTGAACGCGCCGCGCATCGCGCCGGAGAGAAACTTTCCCGGCAGCGGCGTGATCGCACCTTGCGCCACGCCCTCCACCACTTCGCGCAGCACGAGAAATTGCGCGCAGCGGCCAAACGAGAAATGCACGAAGTGATTTTGCACCGGCCCCCAGCGGTCGCTGTTCACCCAGAGCTGGCTGCCGCTGGAGTTGTCCACGCGATGCGGAATCCAGCAGAGCGGCGCGTCGTAGCCGAGCGGGCGTTCGGGCGTCACGCGCGGACCGGGGTAGCCGTACCAGCCGCCAGGCTTCGCCTCGCAAATGGAACTCGACGGCGTCCAGTCGCCCTGCTGCGGCGTGGCGGTGATGATGCTCCCATCCGCGCTCACGCCCATCCCGTTCGGATTGCGCCAGCCGGCGGCAATCGTCTCGTGCTTCTGGCCATCGGCCGAGATGCGATGCACGCCGCGCGGATCAATGTAATAAAAGTTTCCGGCGGCGTCCGTGTCGAGGCTGGTCACGTAATCGTGCGCACCGGTCGAAGTCTGAATCTGGTTGCAGAAATTTTCGTAGAAGTCCGCCTCGCCGTCGCTGTTTTCGTCGTGCAGCACGGTGATTTGATCGCGGCCCAGGACGTGAACCTTTCCATTCCGCACGCGCAGGCCGAGCGGTTGGAAAAGTCCGGTGGCGAAGCGCCGCCACGTCAGCTTCTGCAAAGTGTCATCCACGCCGCTCACGCGCCACACGTCGCCGTGAATCGTGCAGACCACGGCGTCGCCGTTGGGCAGGAAGTCCACGCCCGCCGTGAAGAAGAGCGCCTTCCACGGGTTGTCATACGGCACGGTGAGCGTGTCCACGACGTAGGCATCGTTGCCGAAACCGCGCTGGCCTTTGGTGTTCAAGGGCGTCCAGCGCAGCGCGCCGGGACGCGCGAGCGCGGCGAGGTCTTCGGGCGCGGCGGATTTTTTTACGAGCGCGGCGAACTTGGACAGTTCGCGCACGGTCGTGCGGGCGAGAAAAACTTTGGCGCGGTTGGTTGGCTCGGTGGTTCGGAGTCCCAAGGTCAGGACGTTCCCAGAAATCTTCAACTCCGAGCCTTCGCCACGCACCGCTGCGGCCAGCAATCCGTTCGTGCTCTGAAACGTGAAAATTTTCAGACCATCCACTTCGACGATGTCCTGCGCCCGCCCTCGGGCTTCGGCAATGCCGATGTCGAACGGAAGTCGTATCTCGCTCGTTTCACCCAAGTGGGTCAGTTCAAACGCGCGCGTGAACACGCCGAGAGTTTCCGCGCTTTCAAACCACGGCGATTCCAGCACCGATTTTGTGCCGACCTGATAATCGAGCACCACGCGCGGGCCGTGGACATGCAGCCCGCGCCATTGCGTCGCGCTGTTCAACGGAGAAGCAGAAGTGAACGCGATGTCGCCCGCCGGCGCAGGCGCATCCATCAGGCCATAGCGCACGCCGGTGAATTTCAGGAAGCCGCCCGTCCAGCC
>JANOAY010000341.1:0-6497 GCA_031411375.1 Pedosphaera sp.
GCGTTGATCTGTTCGAGGGCACGCTGCCCCGCTTGGATCGATCCCGTCCCACTGATCGCCATCGTGCCGGTGGCGGATTGGTGTTGGCCGCCGGTCACGGTGTCATCCGTGACCGCGAGGCCGGTGGTGTTGACTTTGGCCGTGGGGAAATCCGCCGCTGACATGGTGCTGGTCACCAGGATCAAGGAGACGCACAGGCACGTCAGCAGTTCGCGCGTGAATTTGTGGAAGGTTTTCATGTGAGTTTTCGTTTTTGTTCAAAGAAGTGATCGCAACATTTTGTGTGTTCGTTTGGGTAACGACCGACGTGAAACTTTTAGCAGCGACGGTGCCAAAGACACCGCGCGTCAGCCGCGTGCTGACAGCGCGTGAAAATTCTTTCTGAACTTTTTCCAGCGCTCGTGCGAACAAAACGGTCAAGAGCATCGAGAGGTGGAAGAGTTGTGACGGCGCAAACGACCGCGGGCGGAACGCGACACACACTCATTCGCGCGCCGTCGTCGCGTCAGTGAAACAGTTCATCCATGCGCGCGACTGATGCGGCGCGGACTGGTGCAGTTCGTCACCGCTGCAAATTCATGGCGCGCGTCTGCGGAACGGCTGCGCGATTCGCGACGGCGTGTTGCATTTCGTTCAGTTGAAGAAAATATTTCTAGGACGATGAGCCGCATCTGAGATCAGCGCCATGCGTTCAACGTCTCTTGCGAAGCGGGATGTCGCGCGATGTTCAAAGACAGCGAAGTGAAAAGGCGCACGGAGTGTGGCATCAATTTTTCCAGCACGATCCGTGATCAGCAAACTTCCCCTGCCCCGTGAAACAATTTCAACTGATCACAATGGTCGCGGAACCCAGATGCCGTCCTCGGACGCAGAAGCAGAATCGGGCCGCAGGTCGATTTGGAGCGCTGGCTTCCAACCGGCGCGTTTCTGGCCCAAGTACACTTTCGCGCCGGCAAGGATGCCGGCGCTCCCAGGCTTCGCCCAAGGACAGTTTCAAGATGGACCCATAACCACCACGAGCCGGGTCGGAGACTGGCGCTCCCAAAAACAAACTGCCCGAGACCAGACACCTTTGCGTGCGGCGGGGTGAGGCGAGAGAATATCTGAACCGTTCCTCCGCTTCGTGGCCCGGCGCGCGCGGAGCGACGACGCCTCACCTCTCGCCCGATTCACGATGCCTCCAGATAATAAGAACAGTTTCCGGAGGCACCCGGGCGGGTGCTCAACACGTCAGCTTCCTTCCCAAACCACCATCCCACGAACAGTTTTCAAGCCGGTCACACGACGGCCCTTTCTGGCCGAAAAAAATCCACACTGGTTAAACTTCAACAGTCGAATCACCACATCAAAAATTATTCATAGAGTGAGATAACGTAATGTTTGCAAGCCTTTGCACCGTACCCTCGCCCGCGTTGAACCCGTGGCACGCAGCGCGCTAAGGGGTGGTGCGCTTGAAAACCCGAGTCCGCAAAATCTTCGATACCGCCACCAACCGTGCCCTCATGCACGTCGGCACGCGGGCGTCGTACGAGATGGATGCGCTCGTTGTCTCTTTCGCTCTCGCGAGCTTACCGCTGTTCGGGAAGCTCCGGTCCGCAGTCCTCAAACCTCGCCCCTAAAAAACTCATGAAGAAAGTCGAAGCAATCATCAAACCCTTCAAATTGGAGGAAGTAAAAGACGCCCTCGGTGACGTGGGTATCGAAGGCATGACCGTCAGCGAAGTGAAAGGCTTCGGTCGCCAGAAAGGTCACACCGAAATCTATCGCGGCAGCGAATACACGGTGGACTTCCTGCCCAAGATCAAACTCGAGCTTGTCCTGCCCGACAACCGCGTGGATGCCGCCCTCAAGGCCATCATCGGCGCGGCCAAGACCGGCAAGATCGGCGACGGCAAAATCTTCGTCTCGAACGTCGAGGAAGCCATCCGCATCCGCACCGAGGAAAAAGGTGACACCGCTGTTTAACCCGCGACTGGACAACTCAATCATTTAACCAACATGAAGAAACTATTCCTCTCCCTCTCCTTGTTCAGCCTGCTCTTCAGCAGCTTCGCCCCGCTGGCGATGGCGGCGGATGCTCCGGCCCCGCCGGAACGCTCCGTGGCGGAACGCATCGAAGACCTCGAAGCCTACGTCAACAACGGCGCGCGCAACGGCAGCACCAACGCCCCGTCGAAGATCGCCGGCCCCGGTCCCGGCCACAACGCGTGGATGATGACCAGCGCCGCGCTGGTTCTGTTCATGACGCTCCCCGGCCTGGCGCTGTTCTACGGCGGCCTCGTGCGCAAGAAGAACGTGCTCTCCGTGCTCGCGCAATGCCTCGGCATCGCGGGTCTGGTCACGATTCTCTGGTATGTCGTGGGCTACAGCCTCGTCTTCTCGGCGGGCAGTCCTTACTTGGGCGGACTTAAATTCGCCTTCCTCAAGGGCGTGGACTCCGCACCAAACACCGACTATGCCGCGTGGGTCTCGCAGAACGTCTTCTCGATGTATCAGATGATGTTCGCGATCATCACCCCGGCGCTGATCGTGGGCGCGATTGCCGAACGCATGAAGTTCTCCGCCATCCTGCTCTTCGTCACCCTCTGGATGTTTGTCGTCTATTTCCCGCTCGCGCACATGGTGTGGGGCGTGGACGGTTTGATGAACGGCGTCTGGAACGGCGACGCGAAGATCAAGGCGATTGATTTCGCCGGCGGCACGGTGGTTCACATGTCCTCGGGTTGGTCCGCGTTGATTCTCTGCATGATCCTCGGCAAGCGCCTGGGCTTCGGCAAGGAACCGATGCAACCGCACAGCATGGTCATGTGCATGATCGGCACCGGCATGCTCTGGGTCGGCTGGTATGGCTTCAACGCCGGTAGCGCCGTGGCGGCGGACGGTGTGGCGGCGAATGCCTTCATGACCACCACGCTGGCAGCGGCGGTCGGAGCCTTTGTGTGGGGCATGGCGGAATACATCTTCAAGGGCAAGCCCAGCGTGCTCGGCTTCTGCTCCGGCGCGGTCGCGGGTCTCGTGGTCATCACCCCGGCGGCGGGCTTCGTGGATGCCAAGGGCGCGATGATCATCGGCGTGCTCGCTGGCATCGTTCCGTTCTTCGCGGTCGTGAAGCTCAAGGGCTGGCTCGGCTACGACGACGCGCTCGACACCTTCGGCGTTCACGCCGTGGGCGGCACGATGGGCGCGTTGCTCACCGGCTTCCTCGCGACCAGCAGCGTCAACGCGAACCTCACGGACGCGAACAGCTACGCCAAGGCCAACGGCCTCTTCAAACTCATTGGCAACGGCCTCTGGATCGAACAGGTCAAGGCCATCGGCCTCACGCTCGTGCTGTCCATCGTCGGCACCGTGATCATTGCTTACGTGGTGAAAGCGGTCGTCGGCCTGCGTCCGACCGAAGAAGTTGAGAGCCTCGGCCTCGACCTCGCGGAACACGGCGAAGAAGGCTACCACGGTTAATTGTTCCCTCGCTTAGTTCACCCGCGCAGGTGCAAACCGGGCGCGGTTTTTCTTTGGAGCGACGCCTTCCAGCAAGGTGTGATGGGCATTCAAAAAGAGGAATTACGGAAGACACAGAAGCCGTCCAAGCCCGGCCTTTTTTTAGCCACCGATGAAACACGGATGAAACACGGATGCCGGAGTTCTTATCCGTGTTTCATCGGTGTTCATCCGTGGCTCCCCTTCCCGCCCGAGTTTACCCCACCTGAATCACCAGCGCCGTCGTGTTGTCCTTGCCCGAGGCCGCCACGGAGTCGAGGACGAGCCGCTGTGCCGGGTTGTCCGGGCCGGGCGCGGCGCGCAGCACGTCGAGGAGATGATGGTCATACAGCCCGTCGGTCAGCCCGTCCGAGCAGAGGAGGAACTTGTCCCCCGGTTCGCAACCGACCGCCCCGACCTGCGGGTCCACGAACTGGCTGCTCCCGCCCAGGGTCTTTTGCAGCACGTTCCGCCGGGGATGCGTGCGGGCCTCGCGCTCGTTGAGCTGGCCGTTGCGATACATCCAGCCCACGTAGGTGTCGTCGTGCGTGAGCTGCTTCAGCGAGCCGTCGCGCGCGCAGTAGTAATAGATGCGGCTGTCCCCGACGTGCCCGAAATACATCCAGCCGGGCGAGAACCACGCGAGGCTCATGGTGGTCTCCATCCCGTGGCATTCGTCGTAGCTCTGGCCGAGGTAGGAGAGGGCCTTGTGGACTTGCGTGTAAAGTTCGTTGAGCACGTCGCCGAAGCCGCTGTTCATGCCCGTGGCACTTTGCTGGAAGGAGCGCGGGAGGAGCGTGGTGATTTTCTCCACGGCAATCTTGCTCGCGTATTCGCCGGCCTTCGCGCCGCCCATGCCGTCGCACACGGCGAAGGCGAAGTCGTGCTGCTGCGTGGAGGCGTCGCCGAACTTGCCCAGGCGCTGCACCTCGCGCGCATCGAAGCGCAGGCCGACGAAGGAGTCTTCATTGTGCGGGCGCACCTTGCCCACGTCGGTCCAGCCGAACCAGTGGAGGGACGTGGCGCTGGGAGATGAGTTGCTCATGCGGTCGGAGGCGTCGGGGGCTTTTCCGGATCATCGAGAATGGTGGCGAACTCGAAATCAATCAGGCAGAAGCGGCCGTCCTGCTTGCGGTAGGTCACGTTGCGCATGTCGGCGTCGTCGTGGCGCACGCCAAACGGCTCGAGTTCCGCGAAGAGTTCTTTGGTGCGCTTCTCGTCGAGATGCTCGACGCGCGAGCCGCAGTTGTTGGTCACGAGACGGAGCTGCTCGCGGTCGGCTTCGAGGACGCGCGGGACGAAATTGCAGCCGCGCGCTTCGAGGTATTTGAGCACGCGCACCTCGTTGTCGAAACGCTCCTGGGCGTTCGCGCCGTGGAAGACTTTAATCACGCGACCGTCGTAGGTGAGGTTCACCGTGGCGCGAAGGGTGTCTTTGACTTTCAGCATGAGCGAGAGAGAACGGCTTTAGTCGAACATCTTCCCCGGATTCAAAATCCCATTCGGGTCGAGCGTGCGGCGGAGGTCGCGCATCAGACGCATCTGCACATCGCCCGCGAACTTCGGCAGAAAACTTTTCTTCGCCACGCCGATGCCATGCTCGCCCGTGATGGTGCCGCCGAGGCGGATGGCTTCGTCGAAGATTTCTACGAAGGCTTCCTCCACGCGGTGCATCTCTTCCTTGTTGCGTTCGTCGGTGAGGAAGGTCGGATGCAAGTTGCCGTCGCCCATGTGGCCGAAGGTGCCGATCTTCAGGCGATGCTTCTTCGCAATCATCTCGACGAAACGAATCATGTGCGCGAGTTCGCTGCGCGGCACCGTGGCGTCTTCGAGAATGGTCGTAGGTGCGACGCGCGCGAGTGCGGAGAACGCCGAGCGGCGCGCGCTGGCGAGCTTGTTCGCCTCGTCGTCGTCTTTCGCCACGCGCACTTCGAGACAGCCGTGCTCGCGCGCGATGCGTTCCATCGCCGCCGCTTCCTCCGCCACGACGGCGGGATGCCCATCCGTCTCCATGAGCAGCAGCGCCTCGCAATCGAGCGGCAGACCAATCTTCGCGTAGTCCTCGACGCAATGAATCGTGGTGCGGTCGAGGAACTCCAGCGTGCAGGGAATGATCTGCGCCGCGATGATCGCCGAGACGGTCTCCGCCGCCGCGTCCATCTTCGAGTAGGTCGCGACCATCGTCTTCTTCGTCGCGGGCTTCGGGATCAACTTCAGCAACACCTTCGTGATCACGCCCAGCGTGCCTTCGCTGCCGATGAACAGATCGCGCATCGAGTAACCCGCGACATCTTTCACGCACTTGTTGCCGAGGAAGGTCACGTCGCCATTCGGCAGCACGACTTCCATGCCCATGACGTAGTTGCGCGTGACGCCATACTTTAGCCCGCGCAGACCGCCGGAGTTCTCCGCAACGTTGCCGCCGATGGTGGAGATTTTCATCGAGCCAGGATCGGGCGGGTAGAACAGTCCGGCGCGCAACGCTTCCTCGGCGATTTGAATCGTGGTCACGCCCGGCTCGACGAGCATGGTGAGATTGGCGCGATCCGTTTCCAGAATCTTGTCCATCTTCACCGTACACATCACGACGCAATCGGTGGACGGCAAGCTGCCGCCGCTCAGTCCCGTGCCGGAACCGCGCGTAACGATGGCGGTGCGCGTGCGGTTGGCCCACTTGAGGATTTCCGCGATCTGCACCGTGGTGGTCACGAAGATCACCGCGCCCGGCATCTGTTGCAGCGCCGCCGTGCCGTCGAAGGAATACGAGATCAAATCCTCGCGACTGGTGAGGACATTCGCCGCGCCGACGACCGCGCGCAGTTCGTAGAGAAGTTGTTCGGACAGTGCCATGTGGCGCGGAGGATGTGTGAACGGCGCGAACGAGATCAAGAGTCGGCGAGTGAAATCCCAAATTTCAAAACTCAAATCCCAACCAAACTCCAAACTCCAAAGCTGGCTGCGTCGGACGATTTTGACGGTCCGAAAGCGGCGCTGAAGCGACCGCACTCCAAACGCTGACG
>JANOAY010000342.1:0-1711 GCA_031411375.1 Pedosphaera sp.
CGTGGCGGCATTGAGCGAGAAATAATTTCAGAAAGAAAATTCAAATGAACAAAGATCGTAAATTAATAATCGCGGGCAACTGGAAATCCAACAAGACCGTGGCCGAGGCGTTGACCTTGGTCGGCGATTTGAAGCGCGAACTCGCGGGCGTGAAGGAAGTGGACATCGTCGTCGCGCCGCCTTACACCGCGTTGAGCGAAGTCTCGAAATCCATCCTCGATTCCAACATCAAGCTTGCCTCGCAGAACATGAGCGAGAACGGCGTGGGCGCGTTCACCGGTGAAATCGCCGCCGTGATGCTCAAGGAGTTCTCCGTGCGCTACGTCATCCTCGGCCACAGCGAACGCCGCCAGTTCCAGAAGGAAAGCGATGCGTTGATCGCGAAGAAGGCGGCGGCAGTTCATGCGGCGTCGCTCAAGCCCATCGTCTGCATCGGCGAAACACTGGCCGAGCGCGAAGGCAATCTGACCGAGAAAGTCCTGGAGACGCAGATTCACGGCAGCCTCGCCGGATTGACCAAGGAACAGATGGCGGAAACAGTCGTCGCCTATGAACCGGTCTGGGCCATCGGCACCGGCAAGACTGCCACCACGCAACAGGCACAGGACGCTCATGCGTTCATCCGCAAAACGCTCGCGGCGATGTTCGATGAGGGCACGGCAAAGAAAGTTCGCATTCAATACGGCGGCAGCGTAAAGCCCAGCAACGCCAAGGAGTTGATGAGCCAGCCTGACGTGGACGGCGCGCTCGTCGGTGGAGCAAGTCTTGAATCCCGCAGCTTTGCCGATATAATCCGCAACTCGATCTAACTGAGTTCAAACAAAGAAACTATTTATGTCATTTATCATTGGTCTGTTGATGCTGGTTCTGGTGCTGGTCTGCATCGCGTTGATTTTTCTCGTGCTCATCCAGCTTCCGAAGAAGGACGCGGGCGCGGGCCTCGCATTTGGCGGCGGCGCGACGGATGCGCTGTTCGGCGCGGGCTCCGGCACGGTGCTGACAAAGGCCACGAAGTATATGGCCGTCGCTTTCTTCGTTCTGGCGCTCGGCGTCGGCATGTTGCAGAGCCGCAACAGCGACAAGTATCGCTCCACCAAGTTCGGCGAGAAGGTGAACGAACAATCCAGCCAGATTCCTGCTTCGGCTCCCGCGCCTGCCCAGACTGCGCCCGCGCTTTCCCAGCCGGCTCCCGTGACCGCGCCCGTAGTCACGCCCGCCCCGGCGACAAACTGAGGCCCGGCAGAAGCCCTCCCAATCTACGAACAACGCCCTCCGGATTTACGGAGGGCGTTTTTGTGAATTGGCCCGGATCAGAGTGCGTTCACGCGGCAATTCCGGCAGACGACGACCGCGTGAAACTTGCACTGGAAGGAACTCGCTGCGAGACTGCGCGCCACGCCCGGCATCGCACCGCAAGCGTGATTGCCATTTGAACCCGGAACCAAGCAAGTTCGTATGAAAAACCTTCTCCTCGCACTGCTCGTCGCCACCGCCACCACGTCCGCCACTCTTGCCCAGGAGTGGGCCAAGGACCGCATCGAAAAGTCTCCGCGCCATCTCGAATGGATCACCATCACCAACAACGGCCGCGCAGTGAAATGTTTCGTCGCGTATCCTGAGGTGCAGGACAAGGCAACAGCAGTCATCGTCATCCACGAAATCTTCGGACTGACCGACTGGGTGCGGGGCGTGACGGAGCGGATCTCGGTGC
>JANOAY010000343.1:0-5315 GCA_031411375.1 Pedosphaera sp.
GGCTACGACTTCGACGCGACCTACCGGATGCAGGAAGGCTACGCGAAGACGGGCAAGGAGCTCGGATCATTCCTGCTCAAGAAGGCTTTGAAGTAGCGCCGATTCCGGGCCGCCCGGACACCGGGTGACCGTTGTAAACGAGCGTCGCATTTGTTCGGATTTTTCGGACACCTTGCACAAACACGCGTACAGAGGTTTAGCGCGCCCTTTTTGAGAGCTGCGCGAAAGTTTTTCGACTGTGCTTAGGCGTCGGCTAACACCGGGGCGGTTTCCCGCTTGGCCGGTGTTTCCAGCGCTGCAACGGAGCGACTGCGCTCCGTGAAATTGGCGTCCCCTTCCGCCGTCTCTGCGGCAGCGCCGCAGTCTGCCTGCACGTGCGCTGCGGCGGGCTTGCGGCCCGGCTTCTTCTTGTCGTGCGGACGGTCAAAGGCGTCCCGCTTGGCCTTCTCTGAGGCGCTGCGGAAGGTGCCCACGGCTTCTTGCAAATCCTTGAGCAGCACGCGCGCGCGGCCGTCGGCCTCGGCGAGCTGGGCGGCATCGGCCAGCGTGTCGGCAATGGCGGTGAAGGGATGCGCGGCGCTCAGGGCGTAACCGGCCAGCCACTTTTGCGCGGCGGCCTCGCCGTCGGGCATCTGGTGCTTCACCACGAGCGCAATGTCTTGAGGCGTGGGTTTGCCGGGCAGGACTTCGTAACGATAGATGCGGCGCTTGAACTGCGCGGAGTTCCAGATCGTTTGCCGCTCGGCTTGGTGCAGACGTTTAGAGAACAGCGGCGAGGCCACGAGCGCGACCGGCACGCCATGATTGCAGCAGGCGGTGTAAATCCAGTCCACCAGCTCAGGCCGCGAGTAGATGCGCTCGCTCTGTGCAAACGCGTACTGGCTTTCGTCGAGTACCAGCATCAAACCGCTGCGCTGCAAAACATCTTCCACGCGAGCCTGCATTTCCTTGGCCGTGCGCGTGTAGGTGGATGCCACGCCGAGCGCACGCGCGAGGGCGCGAAAGAAAACCGTCTTGTTGGTCACTCCCTGGAGGCGGACAAAACGTGCCTCGCCTTTGTGCATACGGCACCACGCTTCCGCCGAAGTGCTCTTGCCCGCGTCGCTCTCGCCTTCAATCAGGACCATGCGGCGGGACTTCAAACACGCGTCCAAAGTTTGATGCACCTTCTTGGCCACGGCCGTGGCGGCGAAGGACACTGCGGCGCTCTCAGTGTAGCGGCGCTGGTAATCGTAGAGCGCGCCGCAGACGTCTTGGAAGTAGCGGAAGGTTGCGGTCTTGAACTCGTGCCGCCGCAATCCTTCTTCTTCATGCTGATCGAGAAACTTCCCGATCTCAAGGGCCCGCTCCTCTGAGTCGCGCTCGGCCTTTTTCCCCGGTTCGGAAATGAGCAGGCGAGGATCAACGCAGAGGCTGACAAGGAAAGCGGCCATCTCCTCGGAATTGGCAAGTTTCTGCACTCGCTGCTGATAGTGCGCCGGGTCATGAGAACTCGCGCTAATCTCACGCGCGCGCTCGGCGCGCCTCTCCTCCCGCTCGGCCGCTGATTCGTCAAAATGGAGATTCAAATAGGCGGGGTGAACAAGCCCGTCCAGAATTGTCTCGACCTGTTCATCAGAGAGTTTCCGCGCAGTGTGAAGGCCGGCCGCAATCATCCTTTCCGTGCCAACCCGTTGCGGGAACATCGCGATCAGTTTTTCCGCCACCGCCTTCAACCCGCCCGGCTCCAAGGAGAGCGCCTGCAAAAAGAAAATGAGACTGCGCTTGCGCGGGGAACTCAGGATGGACGCCTTGGCCGTGGCCGCGCCGCCTAGCACGCCACGCAGCTCGGCGTACTCCGGCGAACTCATGTAGCGCTCCTGGTTGAGCGGTGAATTGTCGTCAGCGTATCGCGTGCTCATGTTTGCTCCGTGGTTTCGGCCATGTCTTCAAATCCTCTCACCACGTCCTCGGTGAGATCGTCGGGGACCAAACTTGTCGGCATCCCGGCGCGCTCCAAAGCGCGCAGCGCGCGCCGGCGCAGGGATTGATGCTCGCGCTTCTCTTCGGCGCGCTCGGCCTGCTGATTCTCAATCTGCGCGCCCAGCACTTGCGCGGCGCGGTCGGGAATGACCTGGCGGAAAGAGGTTTTGAACTTGGCGCGCAGGACGCGGTAACGCGCGCGGGCGTGGCCGCTGTGCGCGGCGGCCTTGCCGATCTCATGGCGGAAGTGTTCGGACTCGTCATCGAAGGGCAGGACCTTCTCGGCGCGCGGCACAGAGATCGGATTCTTGCGGTTCAGGTCCGTGATCACCAGATGCTCGGGCGCATCGGGATCGAACCACGCCAGCACGGTCTGCCCGCGCAGCGCGCCGGTCTGTGCGTCGCGATAGACGAAGCGCTCTTTGCCGTAGGTGAGCGTGACGCCGTTGTTGCCGACCACCTTGGTGATCTTCTGATGCGCGAGCAGATAGCGGCAGTCGGGGCCAAACTTCGTCGGCGGATCGTTCTTATCCATGCAGCGTTCAAACGCCTGATCGGGCGTGAGGTTGTCGAGCACCTCGCCACACTGGCGCTCGGCGTTGAACTTCTCGCACAGCTCGCCCAGGCGCTGCTCCCATTGCTCGAAACTGTAAAACCATTTCGAGGGGTCTTCGCCGTGTTCAACGGCGTACATCTTTTTGGACAAATCTTCCGGCCGGTCCACGCGCTCTTCACGTCCGCAATATCCCGGCTCGCCTTCCATGAGCGATTGGAGCGCGCCGATCACGCGTTCCACGATCTTTGAGCGAGGGCGAATGGCGTGGATGAACTTCACGCCGAACTCGTTCAAGCCGTGCTCGCACTCCGGCCATGAGAACGGCTCGCCGCTCTCGCGCATCTCGCGGCCCGTGGCGTTGCCCTTGATGAGTTTAGAACTCATCCAGATGCCGCGCTCGAAATAGAAAATCTTCGGCAGGCCGCGCTCGGAACAGACGCGCGTGATCAAGGTGCGGATCACATGGCCGTTGTAGTTGCGATCTGCTTGCAAAGAAAAACCAAGGATGCGCCACGAGCGGCAATCCACAGACACGAGGCACTGGCCCCGCGTGAGAATCATTTTGCCCTCGGGTGAGACGGTCCAGAAATACACGGGCAGCGTCACGTCATCCATTGTGATGGCAAACATGCTCGGCACGGCGGACCAGTCGCGTTGCAGCCAGGCGCTGTTGCCGTCCGCCGCGCGCGGCCCGATGCGATGCGGCTTGAGGATCGCGAGTTCGTGGCGCACGGCATCGCGCAGGCGTGTGGGGACATAGGACTTGTCGCGCGTGAGCGCCTGCGTCTCCGTGCCGAGGTACTCGATCATTTCAACCGAGAGGCCGGAAGTCAGACCCAACGCGCGCAGCTCGCGCACGCCTTGCGCGAGACGTGCGCCGCAGTTGAAAAGCGAGAACGCGATCACCGCGTCGAGATCGTTCTGCGCAAACGGCGCGGCGCGCAGCTCGCCCGCCTTGCTCAAGCGGCCGTCGCGCAGTGCCGTGGCGCGATGCTCCGCGCGCTGCCAGCGGTCCAGCTTGCGCGCGAGGTTCACGCGCAGCGCCTCTTTGGAGATCGCGAGGCTCGGCGCGAAGTGCCACAGGAAATCCAAGAGTGCCCGCTTGAAGCGACGATCACTCGCGCGCGGGTGAAAGAGTTCGCACGCCCTGGGTTCGTCATCGTGACGCTGTACGCGCCCGCTGCCGTTTGAAATGCAAGCTGCGCACTGTTGCTGTCGCTCTGCCACTGGAGGGAAACAAGGCGCAGTTGCGATTGAGGATCGGCGGGGAAGATGACTTCCGCGCCCGCAGCGGCATTGCCGCCCGCTGATTTGGTCTGATAGTTCGGCGTGGCCGCGTGCAGGGACAGCGCGCAGGCCAGGGCGGTGCCACAAGAGAAGATAAACTTTTTCATGTTCGTTTGTTCCTTGGTGTTTTGTGACTGCTCCTTATTCGCCGGCTGCGCCGAGTTGCAGGGCGCTCATGGCGTCGTCGGCCATCGCGTTCACGTCGATGCGCTCCAGGGCGCGCATGGCCAGTTCGTCTGTGGCGAAGAAGACTTCGCGGGAAATCTCGATGCGCGGTTGGCCGCGTTCGCCGAGATACCAATAATTCAACTCGCCGAAGAAGGCCGCGAAGGTTTCAGGCTGCGCCGTGTCGTTGTTCACCGCGCCGACGCCGATCCAGCGCACCGGGTAGCCATCCAACGTGGGCTGCCCGTTCTCCTGTTTGAACACGACGAAGTTTGGATACTTGTTGAAACTCGAAAGCAGCGGCTCCAGCGTCGGCGAGAGGTAGTAAGCGGCCATCGTCTGGCCGCTCGCCGCCATGTTACCAAGCACGGCCGCGCTGACCTTGCCACGCATCAACCGGAAGTCATCAATCGTGGCGTCCGTGACCTTGGTTTTGCCGGCCGCGAGTTTCACCAGGCGCGTGGGATTCGCGACGCAAAAAGGCCCGACGCCTACTTGCTCGGCAAAGCCCGCTGTGCCGTCCGCCAGGAATAACGTGCGGTCCTCCAGCTTCGCGAACTGCCGCGCAATGTAGCGCGCGATGAAATTGCCGAATGCGATAAACGTATCCTCCTGGAGTTCCGAGGGCACGCGGATGATGCCGCCGCACTTGTTCGGATCGAAGGAAATCAGTTCGGCCGTAACTCTTTTCTCGGGCACGGCTTGACCCATGCCGCCCGTCACGCCTACGCCGACGTAGCCGAAATCATCTTCGCCCGCTTTCAACCGGGGAAGCTTGGTGGTGCCGCCGCCGAGCGGATAAACGGTGGCGTATTGGCGGGCCTGGCCGAAGGCAAAGACCAGTTCGACAATTTGCGAAACGAAATTCGTGGGGAGCGGAATCTCCGTGGCGGACAACGCCGTGCGTTGCTCAACACCGAGGATGCCCCGCGCCTGAGCAACCAGCCCGGCGTGGGCCTTGGAGCTGGGGTTGAGCTTGGCGAGCGCGTTCTCCCCCAGGCGCGCGCAATCAAGGACCAGCGTCGCGCTGAGGTGCTCCGCGCAATCATCCGAGACGAACGGGACATTGCCAATCCAGCGCACGCCGGCTTGGCCGTTCTGGCTCAACTGTCCTTTGCGCATTTTGCTAACCGCGCCTTGCAGGTCGTCGAATCTCTTGCCGAGCGCGCGCAGGGCGGGAAGCTCCTCGACGACGCCCTTAAGTTCGCCGCAGATTTCTTCAAACTCGTCGATTTGCTTCTGAGTGAGGGCCGGAATGCAAAGCCTCGCGCTGCGCGGGCTGAGGGCCAGTTGCGAGAGCTGGTAAAGACCCACGAGGGCCAGTGCCGCAACGGACGACGTGTGG
>JANOAY010000344.1:0-2774 GCA_031411375.1 Pedosphaera sp.
GCCGCGATCTCGTGCGCTGGGAACATCTCCCGCTCGCGCTCGCGGAGGAGGATGGCATCATGATCTTCTCCGGCAGCGCCGTGGTAGATTGGAAGAACACGAGCGGCTTCGGCAAAGACGGCAAGCCGCCGCTGGTCGCCATCTACACCGGGCACTACACGAAGAAGCCGCTCCAAAACCAGCACCTCGCCTACAGCAACGACAAGGGGCGCACCTGGACGAAATACTCCGGCAACCCGGTGCTCGACATTGGTGAGAAAGATTTTCGCGACCCGAAAGTTTTCTGGCACGAACCGACCAGGCGTTGGTTGATGACGGTGGCCTGGCCCATCGAACGCAAGGTCCGCTTCTACGCCTCGCCGAACCTGAAGGACTGGACCCACTTGAGCGACTTCGGTCCTTCCGGATCGACCAAGGGAATTTGGGAATGCCCGGATCTGTTCCCGCTGCGCATCGAAGGCAAACGCGGCGTGGAGAAGTGGGCTTTGATCGTCAACGTCGGCTCCGGCGCTCCGGCCGGCGGTTCGGGCTGCCAATATTTTGTCGGCGATTTCGACGGCAGACAGTTCACGTCCGTCCGCGCCACAAACGAACCGGCGCTCTGGGCCGACTGGGGCCGCGACTTCTACGCCGCTGTCTCCTGGAGCGACATCCCGAAGCGCGACGGTCGCCGTCTCTGGCTGGGCTGGATGAGCAATTGGGAATACGCCAACGACGTGCCGACGTCGCCCTGGCGCAGCGCGATGTCGCTGCCGCGTGAACTCTCGCTTCGCCAAACACCCGACGGCCTGCGCCTGATTCAGCAGCCTGTTCGAGAATTGGAAAAGCTCCGCAGCAAACACCATCACCTTGGCAAATCAGCCATGACCGAGGCCAACGCCTGGTTGGCGCGTCTGAACCCAGGCAGCGACTTGCTGGAAATCGCCGTCGAGTTTGATTCCGTCCCCGCATCGGGAGAACTCGGCTTGCGCCTCGTCACTGGCACAAACGAATCCACCGTCATTCGTTATCAAGCGGCTCCGGGCCAATTAAGCGTGGATCGCACCCATTCAGGTCGCGTGGATTTCCATCCCAAGTTCATCGGGATGCAGGTGGCACCCGCGCGCTTGAGGGACGGTCGCCTGCGGCTGCATCTATTTCTCGATGCCTCTTCGATCGAAGTGTTCGGGGTGGAGGGCGAAACCGTTTTGACCGACCTCATCCTCCCAGCATCGGGCCGCCGCCAACTCGAAGTGTTTAGTGTGCCAGCTCATCACGCACTCCGGCTGCGAAGTCTGGACGTGTGGGAACTCCGTTCCGCTTGGTGATGGGCGTGAAGCGCCGAGGGGTTTAGCCTGCTGGATGAACACGGCTCATCAACTCACGATCGGCCATTTGAACGTGGAGGTGAGCGCGATGCGCCGGCCCGTCGCGGATGACTCACGCGCCGCCGTGATGATTTCCAAAACGTGCAGCGCCTGCTCCGGCGTCACGAGCAGTTCCTTGCCCGTGACCAGACATTCTGCGGCGAGCACCGCGCCTTGTTGCCAAACGTAGCCTTGCGCGTCGGTGACGTGGCGCTCCAGCTTCGGTGAATCTTTCGTAGCCAGGTCCACTCCGAGCGGTTCCCAATCGTAGCCCACCAACCCCATGAACCCGGTCGAACCGACAATCGAAATGGTATGCCGGGTTTCCTTGCTGCCGTTGTGGCCGTTCGGGTTGAAATAGTTGAAGCCGGACTGCACATGCGAGATGACACCGTTGCCGTGGTCCATCAACACCATCGCGTTGTCCTCCTCGTTGACTTTGATTTTGCCCTTGTCGCTGACCGTGCGCTCCGGCGTGACGATGCTCAACATCGCGCTGACGTTTTTCACCGGGCCGAGCAAGCCGGTCAGCGAAGTCAGATTGTACACCGCCAAGTCCGGCATCGAGCCGCCGCCCTTTTCGTAGAAGAACGCCGACCAATTCGGACCTTCATGTCCGTAATCCGCGTGCGCCGCCGCCACCCGTCCAAGTTTTCCCGCCGCGAGTTGCCTCGCCATGAACGCGAACTGCGGACTCTGCACCGTGATGGGCGCGCCCCACAGCCGGAGGTTTTTCTCCTTCGCGATGCGCAGGAGATCCTGCCCCGCCGCGAGCGTGTTCCCGATGGGCTTCTCGCTCCACACATGCTTGCCGGCTTCCAGCGCGCGACGGTTGATGCCCTCGTGCTGCTGCATGTCGGTGGTATCGACGAGGAAATCGAACGGCTCGCCCGCGAGCATCGCTTCAATGTTAGGATAATGATGCGCGACCTTGAAACGCTCGGCCTGGCGTTTCGCGCGCTCGGGCTTGATGTCGCACAGGCTGACCACCTCGACGAACGGCGACTTGGTGAGCTGCGGCAGATACTGATTGGAAACGCTGCCGCAGCCGATCAGCCCGGTGCGGATGCGCCTCGCCGGCGCGTCCGCCGCGAGCGCGCTGAACGCGCCCGAAGCCAGCGCGGCCCCGGAGAGCAGCGTGGTTTTGGTGAAGTCACGTCGGTTGAGTTGAACAGATGATATTTTCATAATGGGTTTAATTGAGATGTTTTTTGAACAGAAGCCAAAGAGCGGAACGAAGAAGAAGATGTGGAGAAATGAGAACTAGGGGCTGCGTCCGCGATTTGACGTTTTTCAACAACACGCTCTGACCACTGAACCGGGGTCCTTCGTTCACTTCGTTTCCTTCTGTAATTCATTGCAGGTCCCGCCACGCTTTCGCCGCCGCGCCGATCCAACCGGCGTCGGTGCCAGTCGCCGCCCGCAGGA
>JANOAY010000345.1:0-8738 GCA_031411375.1 Pedosphaera sp.
GTCGAGCGGATTTCTTTCCGGCGAGCACGCGGGCGTTTCCTTCCGCAGCGCGGGGGATCCGGTGCTGTTCATCAACAACCCGAAAGGTTTGCCCACCGACTTGCGCCGCAAGCAGCTCGACGGACTGCGCGCTCTCAACGAGCTGAATTACAAAAAGATTGGCGACCCGGAGACGCACACACGCATCCAGCAATACGAGATGGCGTTCAAGATGCAGTCGAGCGTGCCGGACCTGATGAACGTGAAGGGCGAGCCGGAGTCCACTTACAAACTGTACGGCGAAGAGGCGAAGAAGCCCGGCACGTTTGCCTTCAACGCGCTGCTCTCGCGCCGGCTCGTCGAGCGCGGCGTGCGCTTCGTGCAGTTGTATCTCAACAACTGGGACCATCACTCCAACGTGAACGCGCGCCTGCCTTCCCAGTGCAAGGACATTGACCAGGCGACCTACGGGTTGCTCACCGATCTCAAGCAGCGCGGCCTGTGGGATGACACGCTCGTGATTTGGGGCGGCGAGTTTGGCCGCACCATTTACAGCCAGGGCGGTTTGTCGAAGGACAACTACGGGCGTGACCATCATCCGCGCTGTTTCACCATGTGGCTCGCGGGCGGCGGCATCAAAGGCGGGACGATTTACGGCACGACCGACGAGTTCAGCTACAACATCGTGGAGAACCCCGTTCACGTCCGCGACCTGCACGCGACGATTCTGCACCAGCTCGGCATTGACCACGCCAAGTTCACCGTGAAGTGGCAGGGCGCCGACATGAAGCTGAGCGGCATTGACGCCAGCGCGCAGGTGGTGAAGAGCATTCTCTCCTGACGGACGGCGACGTCCTGACGCCGCCCAGCAGGCGCGCGCCAGCTTGGAGCGCGGGGAAAAAAGTGCGCGGGAATCCTTCTGCCGCATTGTCATCACCGGGCGGCGTGCTAGACTGGCGGCCCTGTGGTGAAAAACTTTTTCTTGTGGTTGGCTGTCGCGGTTCTGGCCGGAGTTTTCTCCGTCCGCGCGCAGGAGGTGGTGAACACGAATCACACCGTCGTCCGTTTTGAAATTTCCACCGGCGGCCTGCCGTTCGGCAGTCTCGACATCGAGCTGTTCGATCAGGAGAAGCCGGAGACGGTGAAGAACTTCCTGCGCTACGTGTATCGCGGCGCGTATTCCAACCTCGTCATTCATCGCTTGGTGCAGAACTTCGTGCTCCAGGGCGGGAATGTAATCGTGACGAATCCTGCCGATACCGGCGCGTTCAGCAGCTACACCGAGGGGCCGACCTACGGCCCGATCACGAACGAGTACAGCGTGGGACCGGAACTGAGCAACGCCTTCGGCACCATCGCGATGGCGCGCCTTGGCGGCGTCACAAACTCCGCCGCGAACAACTGGTTTTTCAATCTGGCCGACAATCCCGGACTGGACGCGGTGGACGGCGGTTTCACGGTTTTTGGCCGGGTGGTGAACACGACGGGCTCGCTCACGGGGACGAACTTGCTGCACCATTTCAACTCGGTGCCGGTGGCGTCGGCGTTTATTACTAACACGCCGTTGACCGAGCTGCCGGTGTCCGGCACGAACTTGCCCGCCGCCCGCTATGCCGACCTGTTCACGGTGAACGCCCGGATCATCCAGGGGCCGCAACTGCCGGCCCCGCAGCATTCCGTGGTGCGGTTCCACCTCAACACGGGCGGGACGAATTTCGGCCTCCTCGATATCGAGCTGTTCGATCAGGAGAAGCCGGAGACGGTGAAGAACTTCCTGCTCTACGTGCATAGCGGCATCTATTCCAACCTGGTGGTCAACCGGCTGGTGCCCGGCTTCGTGCTCCAGGCCGGGCGCGTGCGGCTGCGCGATCCGAACACGAACGTGCCGTTCAGCTCTTATGTCCAGGCTGTGAACTGGGGGCCGATCACGAACGAATACGGCGTCGGCCCGGAACTGAGCAATGACTATGGCACCCTGGCGATGGCCCGCCTCGGCGGCGTCACGAACTCCGCGTCCGGGGAATTCTTCTTCAACCTCACGAACAACAGCTCGATCCTGGACACCAACGACGGCGGCTTCACGGTCTTCGGGCGCGTCATTAATTCCTACGATCCGCACAGCGGGACGAATTTGCTGAACCACTTCAACACCTTCACCAACGGCAGCGGCGTGGGCAGTGCGTTCACCAGCGATCCCTTTGATTTTCTGCAAGAGCTGGCCTTGAGCACCAACCGCTCGACCGTCCTGGTGCCCGACCTGTTCACGATCCAGTCCGCCGTCATTCAGGGCGTGACGGTGCGGGACACCAATCTGCCGATCACGTCTGTGACCGTGCCGGTCGTGACGAACGGCGTGCCGTTCAGGACCACGAACGCGGCGCTCCGCTTTACGGGCACGGGCGGGGACAACCAGGCGCTGCACCGTGTGTTCGTGAACGGTCCGCAGGGACGCGTGGTAGCCGACGGCCTCACCAACTGGTCGGCGGAAGTGCGGCTCAACCCCGGCACGAACGAAATCCTGGTCTTTGGCATTGATGAATTTGGCAACCAGTCCACGGTCGAAAGGCGGAAGATTTTTTACTCCGTCAAGCTGCCGGTCACGCTGCAATACGAGGGGCTGGGCCAGGCGCTCGGCATCACCAACGGGCAAATGATGGAAGTGGGCGTCACGTATCCGCTCACGGCCACGCCGGCGCGCGGGTATTATTTCGTGAACTGGCGGGGCAGCGTGCTCGACTCCTATTCGCGCCTGGTTTATTTCACCATGGAGTCCAACGCGACCGTAGTCTGCCGCTTCTCCCGGAACCTGCTGGGCCTGTCGCCGGGGCGTTACGACGGCGTGTTCTACAGCACGACGAACGGCCTCCGCACCACCGCCGGACTCATCTCCCTGTCGCTCCGGCCCAATGGCTTTTACTCCGGCCGGCTCAGCCCGCTCGGGGCCAGTTACGGCATCCGCGGACTGTTCGGTGCGAACGGCTCGACGCACATCACCGGACCGCTCGGCACGAACACCATCAATTTGATCATGGGGCTTTACGACGAGGGCGTCGAGGCGCTCGCGGCCCGCTATCTCGACGGGAACATTGAAGTCAACTTCCAGAACGGAACCTTTGTCTCCGACGCGGCCCTGTGGCGGCAGCAGGCCTATGGCAAGACCAATCCCTGTCCGCTCGCGGGCCGCTACACGTTCCAGCTCTCGCCGCCCGCCGCGACCAACAACGCGCTGACCGACGGCTCCGGTTTCGGCAGCCTGACCGTGGATGCCAAGGGCCGGGTCCAGTGGTCCGCCACGCTCGCCAACCAGGCCGTGCGGAACCGTGCGGGCGCGCTCGTGAATCTGCCGCCGTTGAAAGGCCGCGCCGCCGTGCTCAAAGGCGACCGCTGGTCGTTCCATTTCCCCTCCCGGGCCGGCGAGGCCCTGGTCGGAGGCGCGAGATTTTTCACGAACGGGACTTTCAACGCGGACACGAAATGGTTCTCGCCCGGCTTTGGAATTCTGACGCAGCAGAACGTGAAACTGAACGGCGCGCGCTACACGCCGCCGGTGTCCGGCCCGCCCTTCAACTGGACCAACGGCGTGCTCACCATTTCCGGCGCGGGTCTGACGAATCCGATTGTCACCCCTGTGACGTGGCAGACGAACGGCTCCTTCCTCATCAGTTCCAATCCGCACAACGTCCAGCTTTTCGTGACCAACGCCACGGGCTTCGTCGGCGGCAGCTTCAATCATCCCACGTCGAACACGCTCACCCGGCTGCGCGGCGTGGTGCTCCAGAGCAGCAACAGCGCGGCAGGCTTCGTCCCGCATCTGCCGAGGCCCGGCGGCTTCGAACTGAAGCGCGCGCCGTAAAATTCGGGAGCGCCGGGCCGGGCGCCAGGTTGCGCCCAGGTTGCCGTTCACCATCAGGAAACGCTCGCCCTGCTGGCGGTGGCTGTTCAGACTTGGCCCATGTCCATCATCCCGCGCCGATATGTTTTTCTTCATCGGGGCGGTCTCGCGCTGGCGTGTGCGGGACTGGCCGTGAGTCTCGCGTCCGCCGCCGTTTTCAATGTGAAAGATTTCGGCGCGACCGGACGGAAGGCGGACGACGCGCGCGCGGCCATTCAGAAAACCATCGAGGCCTGCGCGGCGGCGGGCGGCGGCACCGTGCTGCTGCCGCGCGGCGAATACACTTCCGGCACGCTGCATTTGCGGAGCAAGGTGCGGTTCGAGATCGCGGCGGGCGCGACGCTCTTCGCCTCCACGAACGAGGCGGCTTACGACTACGGAACTATTGTCTCCACCGCCGCCTTGCTCACTGGAAAAAATCTGGAGGATGTGACCATCACCGGCGCTGGCACGCTCGACGGCCAGGCGGAATACGAATGGCGCGACGATGATGTGGAGCATTCCTTCGATCACAAGGACCGGATGCTGGCGGCGGGGAAATCCATTCGCCGCTCGTTCCCCGTGGGCCTGCCGCAGCGCAAGGTGTTTCCACATCTGTTGTTTCTCAGCGAATGCAAAAACGTGAACGTCACGGGGCTGAAGTGGCTGCACTCGCCGAGCTGGACCATCGCGCTCTACGGCTGCGAACGGGCGCGCTTCGAGGGACTCTACATTTACACCAGCCTGCGCGACGCGGTGTGGGCCGACGGCATTGACCTGGACGGCTGCCGGGACATTCAGCTCGAGAATTGCACCATCGAGACGGGCGACGACTGCATCATTTTCATCTCCACGGAATACTGGGGGCCGGCGCGGAAGTGCGAGAACATCACCGTGGCCAACTGCCGTCTCTCCTCCGCCTCGGCCGGGATCAAATTCAGCGAAGGCAATCGCGCGGGCATCCGCAACATCACCGTGCGCGACTGCGTGCTGACGAACGTGAATCGCGGCCTCGTCTTCTACTCCATCTTCGGCGGCGACATCAGCGACGTGGTGCTGTCGAATCTGACGATTCATTGCAGCCGCTTCGACTGGTTCTGGGCGGGCGACGGTCAGCCTTTCCACTTCCGCACCGGACGGCACAGCGAATGGAACCGCCAGCCCGTCCGCCCCGACGAGCCCCCGCCCGGCCTCATTCGCAACGTGACCATTCGGAATGTCGTCGCGTACGGGAAAGGCAGTTCGCCTGTCGCCGGCCACCCCGAACGCTGGCTGGATGGCATCACCTTCGACAACGTGCGCCTGACCCTCGCCAGCGATCCCAACGCGCCGTACGACTCGGCCACGAACGCGATCAATTTCCGTCACGCGCGCAACCTCAAACTCCAAAACGTGAGCGTGACGTGGGAAAAGCCGCTGCTGAAAGACTGGCGGAGCGCGCTGACCTTCGAGTCCGTGGATGGCGTGGAACTCAACGGATTTACAGGTCGCCAGGCGTGGCCTGAGAGTGACGCGCCCGCCGTGAACTTTCTCAATGTGACCAACGCCCGCATCACGCGCGCGACTGCACCGGAAGGCACGGGGACGTTCCTAAGCGCGGGCGCGGGCAGTCGCGCGATTCGTGTGGAGGAAAGTGATTTCCGCCAGGCCAAGGTTCCTTGGAAGGTTGATCCCGGCGTGCCGGCCAACGCCTTCACCGAGCTGGGCAACCGGCTCTCGAAATAGCCGGCGTTTCACCGGCTCGACGCTGGAAGTCTGACTGCGTAGCCTCGCCAGGAAAAATGAATGGTTCTTCCCTCGCATGAAGACGGTTGAAGCAATGGTCTTGCTGATGGCCGTGGTCATCGGCGTGGTGCTGCTCGGGCGGCGGGTCAAGATTCCGTATCCCATCGCGCTCGTGCTCGGCGGGCTGGGCATCAGTTTGATTCCGGGACTGCCGCCGGTGCGGATTGAGCCGGACATCATCTTTCTCGTCTTCCTGCCACCGCTGCTGTTTGCGGCGGCGTGGTTCACGTCGGTGCATGATCTGAAGGCGAACGCGCGCCCGGTTTTTTTGCTCGCGGTCGGGCTGGTGCTGTTCACCACGGTCGCGGTCGGGTTCGCGGTTCACGCGCTCATCCCGGAGATTCCGCTCGCGGCGGCGTTCGCGCTTGGCGCGATTGTCTCGCCGCCGGACGCGGTGGCGGCAACTTCCATCGCCAAACGCATCGGGCTGCCGAAACGCATCGTGGTCATCCTCGAAGGCGAGAGTCTGGTGAACGACGCGACGGGTCTCGTGGCGTTGCGCTTCGCGGTGGCGGCCACGGCGTCGGGAACTTTCTCCATCGGGAAGGCGGGCTTGGAATTTGTCTGGGTCGCGCTGGGCGGCATCGTGCTGGGGCTGCTCGTGGGACTGCTGTTTGAACAAATCGTGCGGCGGCTGAAGGATGAACTGCTGCTCATCACGCTCTCTTTGCTTGTGCCTTACATCGCCTATCTGCCGGCCGAGCGAATGCACGTTTCCGGCGTGCTGGCGGCGGTGACGGCGGGACTTTACGGCGGCTGGAAAGCACCGGAGCTGATCTCGGCCTCGGTGCGCCTGAGCGCGGGCGCGGTGTGGGACTTGTTCGTGTTCGTGCTGAACTGCGTGGTCTTTGTGCTCATCGGTTTGCAACTGCCGGAAGTGCGCGCAGGTCTCGGTCATCATTCGCTCGGGGAACTGGCGTGGTACGGTTTCATCACGAGCGTCATCGTCATCGTCGTGCGACCGCTCTGGGTTTTTCCTTCGGCTTATCTGGCGCGCTGCCGCGAAAGCATTCGTCGGCGTGATCCCATGCCGCCGTGGCAGCACATCGCCGTGGTTTCGTGGTGCGGAATGCGCGGCGTGGTTTCGCTCGCGGCGGCGCTGGCCTTGCCCGTGAATTTTCCCGAGCGCGACCTCGTGGTGTTCCTCGCGTTCTGCGTCATTCTCGCGACGCTGGTGATGCAAGGCCTGTCGCTTCCGTTCCTCGTGCGCTGGCTCGGCGTGCATGAGGAACACGACGACGCCCACGAAAAGCAGACGCGCTTAAAACTCGCCCACGCCGCGCTCGCGCACTTGAACCAACTCGCCGAACAAGTCACCACCAACGAGAAGGCCCTGCGCCGCATCACCGACCTCTACGAAGAACGCGTGCGCCACCTCACCGATGACACCGCCGATGCGTTGGGCTGGAGCGATGACCGGCATCGGCTGATCGAGACGCGCCGCTTGTGGCGCGCAGCCATCGCGGCGGAACGGCGCGAGCTGATCGAGCTGCGCTGCAAGGCCCGCGTTGATGAGGAGCTTCTCCACCGCCTCGAACGTGAAATGGATTTGGAAGAGACGCGGTTGAAGAGTTGAGTCGGCGTTCGTCCGCCGGCCTTGTCATTTAACAAAGGACGGCACTAGCCTTACGCCATGACACCAACGCAAATTCGCCGAACCAGACCTGCGATGAGCGCGCAAAATCCGGCCGGACGCCGCCGTGTTTATCGTGTGCTTGTGGCGGTTGTAATCTCCGTGGGATGTCTGCTTTCAAAGACGTACGGCGCACAGATCATCAGCCGTTTTGATTTGGACGCCGAGGGCTGGATCATGGCGGACATGCCTTATCCCAACGGGCCGTTCACCACCGCCGTCACGAACTACCCCACCAACTACTCCAGCACCAATGGCCATCCTGACGGCCACATCTGGCTTCGCGATCCCATGTCCAGCCGCGTGTTCTATTTTCAAGCGCCCACCAACTACCTTGGTGCCCACAGCAATTTTTACGACGGCACCCTGAGCTTTGACATCAAACGCCAGAACGGTTCTCTCTTGAACTATCCCGATGTGGCCATCAACGGTGGCGGATTCACCTTCATCATAGATGTCGGCTCCGGCCCGGTGGCGGATGTCTGGACCAACTATACCTTGCGGCTAAATGAAACCGGCGGCTGGAAGAAAGACCGCCTGAGCGGCGATGCGCCCACGGCGGCCGAGTTCAAAACTTTGCTGAACGATCTCACGGCCCTGCGCATTCGCGGCGAATACAGCACCTCGAGCACCGACCTTGGCTTTCTCGACAACGTGATTATGTCCACGCCCGAGCCGCTGCTGCTGAACGTCCAATCGTGGACGGCGCAGGAAATCATGCTCTGTTGGAACTCGGAGACCGGTCGCGTCTATCAGTTGCAATTCAGCGCCTCACTCCCCGCCACCAACTGGAGCAACGCCCTCGCCTCCCGCACCGGCACCGGCTCCAACGACTGTGTTTCACTGACGGCCACCAATCCGGCGGAACGCTTCTTTCGGCTGGTGCGCTCTCCTTGAAGCTCATGGCTATTTCACCCGCAGCACCCACACCACGGTGTAATACGGCGGGAACGGCTGCGCGCCGGGGCTGAAGTCCGTGGTCACAAAACTCGCCGACGTGCCGCTGCCGGTGAAATCCGCCTGCGCCGTGGCAAACGTGTCAATGCCGCCGAGCGCGCCGCTGTTCAATCCGCCGCGCAGGAAACGTCCGAAGATGTTCAGGTCCGGCAGCATCACGCCATGATACGACGACTCCGGATCATTCACCGTCTGCCCGTTTAACTCCGCCCAGTGCGCGGGCAGGGCCGGGGTGTTGGTCAGGTCTTTCAGGAACGGCAGCACGCAGCCCACCGGGACTGCGCCCAGATCGCTGAGTGATTTCAAGGCGTTCAACTGGTTGCGGATCACGTCCGCATCCAGCGGCGCGAGCGGCACGGGCAGGTTGGGATTAAAGGGCATAATAGGATTTGGAATTTAGTTTCGTTTCAAACGGCTTGTTCCTTTGTGAGGTCATCGCAAAACCGCATCGGAGCGCGGCTGTGGCGCAGCCCAGCCGCACCAGCCTCGACAGCAACCACCAGCGCCCCAGTA
>JANOAY010000346.1:0-2708 GCA_031411375.1 Pedosphaera sp.
CACGCGCCAGCCCGGTCGAAAGCGCCGTCGCGCTCCGCTGGCCACCGCAGTCCAAAAAATGCGCCTCGGAGAATCTGGTGTGAGCACCAACACCGCCTCACCCCCGGGAAACAAAAAGCGCCGGACCTCCACGTCCGGCGCTCTGAATGATTTTTGAAACTCCGCCGCGCCTACGCCGGGTTATTTTCCGTCGTCGTCTCGCTGGCTGGTTCCACGGTCTGGCTCTCCGCCGGAGTCTCATTGGCCAGGCCGGCCACGACGGATTCCACAGACTCCACAGTGGTCTCCGAGGTCTCGGGCGTTTCGGCTTCCACCGGCTTGGCGGCGCCGGCGGCGGGCTTCGCGGGCTTGGGCGGTTTCGGCATCGGCTTCTTCGCCGTTTCCAACGTGCCGTTCGCGAACTCGATGACATGCCCCTGATGCACCAGCCAGTGCAGGTCGGAAATGATCGCGGCGGCTTCAGGCGAGAGTTCGGACACCGGTGCGCCTTCCGTCGTCGGCTGCGTGGTGGCAACGGCGGCGGGCGCGAGCGCCTCGAACATTTTCCGCCGCGAGCACTTCGGGTTCGCGGTGATGAACTCGATGATGCGCTTCACGTTGTCGGACACGACCGTGGTTTCCAAATCGAGGAAACTCGGGCGCGCGACCGAGACGTGCGTCACCGTCTTGTTGACCTTGAAGAATTGCAGGCCGTGCGAGGCGAACTGCTGGCTGAGCACCGTCGCGAGTTGCAGCGGGAAGTGATCCTGATCATGCCAGCGTTCGCGCGCCAGTTGATACAGCGGACGGCAGGGCAGGGCGCGGCTGGCGACTCCCGTGACCGTGTGCGACGGCACGGAGCGCACGATGGTGGCGAGGTGCGTGGCGCGGAAATGTTTTTCCACGTCCTCGCGCGTCGCAAGATTGAGCGGTTCGGGCACGTTCAGGCAGGAGAACTCGGTCTTCCAGCTCTGGTCCTCGACCCACTTCTTCACCACTTCCTCGTCGCGCACGATTTTCACGCGCGCCTTGAACATGTCGAACGGCAGCCGCGCGAAACGCTCGGCGTGCAGCTTGCGCAACTGGTTCTGGTAGTCGTGATGGTTCGGCGGGCCAAAAATGACGCCGCTCATCCCGCACTGCGCGACGAACGTGTACGTCCCCTTCGGCGGATCCGTGGGCGTGCGTTCGGCCTGGTAGAAGGTGGCAAAATGTTTTTGCAGAACGTGCGCCGCCGCCTCGTCCTCGCTCAACCACAGCGTGTCATCCAGCGCGCACACGAAGAGCGCCTGCGCGACCGAGCCGTCGGATTTTTTCTTGGTGGTGAAGACGACGTTGTAACGCTCGGGCCGTTCCAGAACGATCTTGGCGATGCCGAACAGCGGGTAGGCGCGGCCGGTGACTTTGATCTGGCGCGCGAGCGAATCCACGCCCTCGTCGTTCGGGCGCAACTGCGCGTCCACGTCGGGCAAGGCCACGGGGGCCGGCCGCTCGGGCCGCTCGCCGCGCGGAGGAAAATCACGACGGCCTGGGCCGCCGAATCCGCCGCCAAAGCCACCACCGCCCGCCGCGCCGCCACCGCGACGATCTTGCGGGCCGCGACCGGCGCCAGACTGCGGGCGCGGGCCGCGCGCTTCACCGGGACGGCCCGGACGCGGGCCGCCGGGGCGGCCGCCGCGACCACCACGGTCGCCATCACGGCCTCCGCGCCGGTCTTCGCGTTCCTCGCCGCCTTCATACTTGGCGTACAAATTTTTGTTCGCCGGCTGCTGGGCCCAGGCCGGGAGGAACAGTGAATCCAAATCCAAATCAGACGATGTGCTCATTCAATCCTGTAAAATGCGGAGCGGACAATGGACGGCGGTGAAAGTGAATGCAAGAGCCGCTTCGGGCGTGAGCATCGCGGCGGAATGAAGCTTTTTGTTCACGCGCTGTTCCCCTAGAATCCCGCCATGACGGACATCAAAGCACAGACGCGCGACGAGGTGGCGGCCCGGTTCAAGGAATGGGGCGAGCCGGCGTATCGCGTCGAGCAGGTGCTGGGCTGGATCTACCAGCGGCGCGTGGCCTCTTGGGACGCGATGACGAATCTCTCCAAGGCGTTGCGCGAGAAATTGCGCGCGGAATTTTCGCTCACGAATCTCGAACTCGTCCGCAAACAGGGCGCGCGCGACACCACGCAGAAATTTCTTTGGAAGCTGCACGACGGCGCGATGGTGGAGAGCGTTTTGATTCCCGCGAACCCCGGACTCTACGGCGAGACCGCCGACCGCCACACGCTCTGCGTCTCCACGCAGGTGGGCTGCGCGTACGGCTGCAAATTTTGCGCAAGCGGTCTCGATGGCTGGAAGCGCAACCTCGGCGTGGAGGAAATCGTGGATCAAATACTTGCCGTCGAACGCTGGCACGCGGCGCAGCCTGTCGAGAGCCGAGAGACAAATGTCGAGGGCCAGCCCGACCCTCGCCCCTCCACCTCCGACACTCGGCTCATTGATAATCTGGTCATCATGGGCATGGGCGAGCCGCTGGCGAATTACGAAGCGCTGCTGGCGGCGCTGCGGATTCTCAACGCACCGTGGGGCTACGGCATTGGCGCGCGCAAGATCACCATTTCCACGAGCGGCATTGTGCCGAAGATTCGCCAGCTCGCGGACGAGCCGCTGCAATTTCGCCTCGCCATCTCCTTGCACGGCGCGACCGACGAGGTGCGCGAGAAGATCATGCCGGTC
>JANOAY010000347.1:0-4277 GCA_031411375.1 Pedosphaera sp.
GCTTGAGCATGGAAGTGACCACCGTACCGGAGATGCCGAGGTCGTTGAGATACAGAATTTGATCCGCGCCCAAGTTGAAGTTGCCGGAGTATTTTTCCACGTACGCGAGAATCACTTCCTCGCCGACACCGGCTTGCGCGAGCTTCACCACTTCACCCATGCCGGGCGTGAGCGTGACGCTCTCGGGACGCACGGTCGGCGGAATGCGTTGGAGAATCGCGGGACCGTTTGTGTCTGCCGCGACGACGGCAGGCGGATTTTCCGGCGCAGGCGCGGCGGGCGCGGTGGCGGGCAATTGCGCCACGGTGGGCGCGGCTTGCGCCACGAGCACGGGCGGCGGCGTGGGCGCGACGACGGTGCGCGGCTGCTCCGCTTCCGCCGAGGGACGCGCGCAACCGAGAATGAAGACCAGTCCTGACGCCAACCCGAGGGCCGTATGCCGGACAAAGTTCGTTTTCATAAAAGACGTTCTGCTTTCTTGCTTCGCGAGGCGCTGTTGGTTTGAGAACCAGCGCCGGTTGAAGATACATCCATTGACCAGCCATACCATGCCCCTATTCAGCCACCTCCAAGTGCCTGCAATCCATGCCATTGCCGGTCTAAAACCGCTGGCAGGCGAAAGTTTTACAGCGGCGTTGAAGGGGTTTGTCAGCGTCCGTCTGTCACCAAGGGTGTGAAAACGAGTGAGGCGTTATGGAGTGCGCCGGCAGAGCGGAGCGGCGACGGCGCTTTCGCACTCGCGGAAAGTTTCCGAATGGATGATGGCTCGTGCCAAGGCCGCCAAGTTCGCGAAGGAAAAAAACTTTGCGCCCTTCGCGTTCTTTGCGTGAGGCACGTTTCAGGTTTGTCGAAAGCGGCGTCGCCGCTCCGCTCCGCCGCCGCAGTCCATAACGCCTCAAGGCCAGAGATGCTGCTGGGCCAGTGCGCGGAAGGAATCAATCTGCGCGCGCTGCCAGATTTCATCGCGATTCAACTCCATCGCCAAGGCTGCGGCCACGGTCGGAGCCAGTTCCATCGCGGCGCGCGCGTCGAGCAGCAGCGTGCGGGTACGACGCGAAAGAACGTCTTCCACCGTGCGCGCCATTTCATCGCGGGCGAACCGGCGCACGTCTTCCGACGAAAAATTTTCCGGCGCGCTCGCTCCGCGCAATGGCAGGTCATGTGTTCGCGAAGCGTGCGCGGTCAGTCCGCCGGTTTGCGCCGCCGTGTTCACCACGTCCTCGCCCATCTGGCGATACGTCGTCCACTTGCCACCGGTGATCGTGACCAGGCCGGAGTTCGACACGACGATGGTGTGGTCGCGGGAAAGTTTTTTGGTGGCGTCGTCCGCGCCAGCTTTCACGAGCGGGCGCAGTCCCGCAAAGGTGCTGAGGATGTCGCGTTCGCCCGGAGCCGTGGCCAGATACAACTTTGCGTGCTCCAGCAGAAACTCGATCTCTTTCGCCATCGGTTGCGGCTCCAACGGCGTTTCATGCACTGGTGTGTCCGTGGTGCCAATGACGACGCGGCCATGCCACGGGATTGCGAAGAGCACGCGGCCATCTTTGGTTTTCGGCACCATCAGCGCGCTCTCGCCCGGCAGGAAGCGCCGGTCCACCACGATGTGCGCGCCCTGGCTCGCCGAGACCATCGCGCGACTCGCCAGGTCATCAAGCTGCCGCACCGCATCCGTGAAAACTCCCGTCGCGTTGATCACCACGCGCGCGGTGATTTCATACTCTCGCCCGCTCTCCTGATCCTGCGCGATGACGCCGCTGAGGCGCGCGCCTTCCTTCATCAGTCGGGTGACGCGCACGTAGTTCGCCGCGATGCCGCTCAGATCGTGCAGCGTGTTCGCCAGCGCGATCACGAGGCGCGCGTCGTCAAACTGCCCGTCCAAATAACGCACACCACCGCGCAGGCCGGTGCTCTGAACGCCGGGCATTTCTCGCAGTGCTGCATCGCGAGAGATTATTTGCGACGGGCCGAGAGTGAATTTCCCGGACAGCGCGTCATACATTTTCAGACCGACACCGTAGAACGCGCGGTCGAACGCGCCGTAGGCCGGGACGATGAACGACTGGCGGCGGGTGAGCTGCGGCGCGTTGTGCAGGAGGCGAGCGCGCTCGCGCAGCGATTCGCGCACGAGCGAGATGTTGCCTTGCTTGAGATAGCGCACCCCGCCGTGAACCAGCTTGGTGCTGCGACTCGAAGTGGCCTTGCCGAAGTCATGCTGCTCCAGCAACAGCGTGCGATGGCCGCGCGCCGCTGCATCCACCGCCGCGCCCAGGCCGGTCGCGCCGCCGCCGATGACCAGCACATCCCAGCGCGTGGAACGGTCGGCCAGCGCGGCCAGCGAGATGTCGCGATTCATCGGCGGGGAAACTCCAAATTTCAAAACGGAAAATCCAAACAAATCCTCAAGCCCAGCTTTCATGCCGAGTGCCTGCGTGGCTTGCGTGTCGGCGGGGCGAAAAACCCAAATTGGGGTTGCCTAGCGCACTCCCTCTCGGCATCGTTCGCCGCCATTACGCGCCCGTCGGACTGGCAGATCAGTTCAAGGAGCGGGCGCGGAACTCCAAACTGATTATGCAACGCACTCTCGCTCACTTCATGTGCTCATTGGCCGCAGCTTTTTTTCTGGCGGAGAATGTCCGCGCGCAAAGCGGCTCCGCGCTGGTCTTCGACGGCGTAAATGATTTTGCGAACATTCCGCTGTTCGCGACGAACGCGCCGACGAATGAAATCACCGTCGAGTTCTGGCAGAATGTTTCCTTGGCCAAGGTTCAAGGCACCTTCGGCATCGTGCCGGATAACATCACCAATCGCATCGTGGGGCATGTGCCGTGGATTGATGGCGTGGTCTATTGGGACTTCGGGAATCTGAACACCGCCGGACGCCTCTCCTACACTCCGCCCACGCCCATCGTTGGTTCGTGGCAGCATTTTGCGATGGTCGCCAGTTCCAATGGCAACTTCATGCGCATCTACCGCAACGGCGTGCTCGAAGCGCAGAAGACCGGCATGACGCCGTTCGTGCGCAGCACAAACGACCTGACACTCGGGCAAATCGGCGGCGGTTTCTTCGGCGGACAGATGGATGAGTTCCGCGTCTGGAACGTGGCGCGCAGCTCGAATGAAATTTCCACCAACTTCATGCGCTCGCTCACGGGCAATGAAGCGGGCTTGCTGCTCTACTTGCGCGCGAACGAAGGCAGCGGCCTTTCGGCGGCGGACGCGGCGGCGCTGGGCGGGAACACCACGGCCTTTCTCTCCAATGGCGTGGCGTGGGCGGCCTCGGGCGCGTCGGTCGGCGGACTGTTCGTGACGATGGCGGATTCGCTGCTCATTGACACGAACGGCAACGGCAAGCCGAGCGCGGGCGACACGATTCGTTACACGGTCACGATTCAAAACAATTCCACGAACACGCTCACGAACGTGGTGCTGAATGTTCCGGCCACCCCGAACAACACGCTCGTGCCCGGCTCGGTGAAAGCGCCGCCGAAAGCGGTGGACGACGCGCCCGCCGGCAACAGCGCGCCCGGCAATCCCTTCCACGGCGCGCTCAACGTGGCGCTCAACATCAGCGCGCCCGGCCTGCTGGCGAATGACAATCTCGGCGCGCCAGTCGGCAGCATCGCGAGCTTTGGCGGCGGCTCGTTCCCCGGCACGGCCACGACCACGGCGTCGGGCGCGAGTGCGGTCGCGGCGGGCATCGGCACGCTCACGGTCAATGCCAACGGCAGCCTCACCTTCACCCCCACAGCCACATTTAATGGACTCGCCACGTTCCAATACCGGCTCACGAATTCCCTCGGCGGCAGCACCGCCACGGCGACGCTGGCCATCGGCGTGCGGCCATCCGCGGTCAACGATCCGCTTATTGTTTCCGGCAACACGCTGCTGGATTCCTCGCTCATTCCGCTCAGCCTGTTGGGCAATGACGCGGGCAGCCTGATTGGCGTCTCCAGCATTGCGAATCCGTCCTTCGGAACATTCACCTTCAGCGCGAACGGCAATTTCATCTTCACGCCGGACGTCGGCGAAACCGGCGCGGCCAATGTCAATTACACCATCACCAACGGCTTCGGCTCCGTGCAGGCGCAGATCGTCATGACCGTGGGCAATCCCGTTTGGTACATCGACGGCGCATCCGTCGCGGGCACGGCAGACGGACGTTCGCACACGCCGTTCAAAACCATTGCGCAGTTCAACGCCGTCAATGGCCTGGTCAATGGTCCGGCTGACAACCAGCCGATTCTGTTGCGCGACGGCACCTACACGGACGGCATTAC
>JANOAY010000348.1:0-3755 GCA_031411375.1 Pedosphaera sp.
ATTTGTTCGGATTTCGGGGACACCTTGCACAAACTCGGCGTTTGGTGGCAAATCATTGGCCTTTTCGCATCCAAGTGACCGGGGGTGCGTTTGTGTAAGGTGTCCAAAAAACTGAACATTGAATTCAGGGCCAGAACGCCAACAAACATCAATGTTTCCGGGGCTTTCCGGGGGTTTCCGGCCCTTTCCGGGGTTGAACAAATGCGGCGCGAAGACTCAGGCATTTTTGAAGATGGTGCGCGGTGGAGGTTTCGAACCTCCGACCCCTACCGTGTCAAGGTAATGCTCTACCACTGAGCTAACCGCGCACTAAAAAGCGGAGGTGCATTTCGCCAGACGACACCGGCGATGGCAAGCGAAGAAATTTCCTTCGGAACTGATCCGGTGCTGGCTGGCCGTGGGACAGTTTATGCCTTCACTGAGTCACGAGGACGAGCCGTGAGTTCGTTCGGGCTTTTCCTGCAATTGTTTCAACTGCTCAGAAATCTGCGCGAGGCTGAGGTTGATCTGCTTAAGAGTGACGCGACGGTTCAGCACCACGAGCAAGAGTGTGGCGAGCGTCCCGCACGACAGGATGATCACCGACACCGCGATGGCAAGGACGCCCTTGTTTGTCACGTAGTTCATGGTGAAGTGCAGGCCGAGTGCTTTTTCCGTACTGAGTTGGCCAAGCTGCTGCGACCCTGCGGGCGAGTTCGTACGTGTGGCCAGATGCCCGTAGGTTTCGTAGTCGTGAAACATCTGCTTCTCCTTCGGCGCGTAAAAAATGCAATACGCGACCAGCACACCCACGCTCGCGAGCACGGCCAGCGTCCAGAAGGCAATCGCCGCGCCCGTAAGCCAGCGCAGCCCGCGCGTCTGGCGGCGCAGCGTATGCATCACTTGTTCATCCGTCGGGTTCAGTTCATTTGATTTCATAATTGCTCTCATCGAAAGCGCAGCGGAGCGCGCGTTTGGCGTAGTGAATTCTGGATCGCACCGTCCCCAGCGTGCTGCCGGTCACACGCGCGATTTCGTCGTAGCTCATGCCTTCGATGAAACGCAGGACCAGCGACTCGCGATGTTCGGCAGACAGTTGGTCGAGTTGATGGTGAACTGCTTCAGTGTCAATCGACTCGTTCGGTTCGTCGTCCGCGATTTCGTTGATCTGCCCCTCGTCCAACAAGTGAAACTCGACGCGCGTCCGGCGGAACTCCCGGCAGACCCGGTCGCGCGCGATGCGGAACAGCCACGCGCGAAACGCCACCGCATCTTTCAGCTTCGGCAGGGCGCGAAAGACGCCCACCCAGATTTCCTGGAGCAAGTCGTCCGCGTGTTCGTGCCGTGCGCCGAGCATCTTGGCGACGTAGAACCGCAGGCGCGGCGAATACATCCGCAGCAATTCCTCGAAGGCCGCCTCGTCGCGCAACTGGCTGCGCAACACGAGCGTCAGTTCGTAGGCTTGTTCAAGGTTGTTCGCCACGCTGAGTTCCGTTCGTCAGAGGATAGGTGTCCGCAGGGGGCGAAAAAGTTCAAATGCGGATTGTGGCTTTTCCCTCTTGCCTCGCGAAACCGTTCTGGGATTTTCCCCGCCGCTTTATGGGAAAAATTCAACGCGCTCTGCTCTCTGTCTCGGATAAAACCGGACTCATCGAATTCGCCCGCGTCCTCGTCGCCGCCAATGTGGAACTCATCTCCACCGGCGGCACGGCCAAGGCCATCCGCGACGCCGGCCTGCCCGTGCAGGACATCAGCGCGCACACCGGTTTTCCCGAGATGATGGACGGACGCGTGAAAACGCTGCATCCGAAAATTCACGGCGGGCTGCTCTACATTCGCGGCAATGCGTCGCATGAAGCCGCCGCCGCCGAGCACCACATCGCGCCCATCGATCTCGTGGTCGTGAATCTCTATCCCTTTGAAGCGACGGTCGCGAAGCCGAACGTCGCGCTGCACGACGCCATTGAGAACATTGACATCGGCGGTCCCTCCATGCTCCGCAGCGCGGCGAAGAATCACGACAGCGTGACGGTGATCGTGGATCCCGCCGACTACGCGCCGGTGTCCGAACAAGTCCAAGCCAGCGGCGAGACCACGCTGGCCCTCCGGCGTGCGCTGGCGGCGAAAGTCTTCGCGCGCACGGCGGCTTACGACGGCGCGATTGCCGCGCATTTGAGCAAAGAATTTTCCTCGCCCGGCACGCCGGCTCCGGTGCTGACCATCAGCGCGCCGCTGGCCCAGCCGCTGCGCTACGGCGAGAACCCGCATCAGGCCGCCAGCCTTTACGGCAAGTTCCACGACTACTTCCAGCAGCTCCACGGCAAGGAGCTTTCTTACAACAACATTCTCGACCTCACGGCGGCGGAAAACTTGATCGAGGAATTCACCGGCGACGCGCCCACGCTCGCCATTCTCAAGCACACGAATCCCTGCGGCGTCGGTCAGGGCGCGAGTTTGCGCGAAGCGTGGGACCGCGCCTACGCCACCGACAAACAAGCACCGTTCGGGGGCATCATCACCGTGAACCGGACGCTCGACGCCGCGTGCGCGGAGGCCATCGCGGAAATTTTCAGCGAAGTGATCATCGCGCCGGACTTCGCGCCGGACGCGCTGGCGATTCTCCAGAAGAAGAAAAACCTGCGCCTGCTCAAAGTGCTCAAGCCGATGCGCCAGTCGAAGCTCAGCGACATTCGCGGCGTGGGCGCGGATTCCTTTCTCGTGCAGGATCGCGATTTGAAAGTGACGCTCGCCGCTGATTTGAAAGTGGTGACAGAGCGGAAACCCACCGACGCAGAGATGCAGGCCATGCTCTTCGGCTGGCGCGTGGTGAAGCATGTGAAGTCGAACGCCATCGTCTACTGCGGCGCGGGCCGCACGCTCGGCATCGGCGCGGGCCAGATGAGCCGCGTGGACTCCAGCCGCATCGCGGTGTGGAAGGCGGGCGAGGTGAAATTTTCCCTGCAAGGTTCCGTGGTGTGCAGCGACGCGTTCTTCCCGTTCGCGGACGGCCTGATTGCCGCCGCCGAAGCCGGCGCAACCGCCGCCATCCAGCCCGGCGGCTCCATGCGCGACGCGGAAGTGATCGCGGCGGCGGACGCGCGCGGCGTGGCCATGGTCTTCACCGGCGCGCGGCATTTCCGGCATTGAGCAGCCGCACCTGGGAGCGCCAGCATCCGTGCCGGCGCTCCCAGGCGATCCCGGCCTTCGTAATTTCCAATTTCAACAGGCAGCGTCGAATGGCGCCACCCACCCTGCCCTTTTACATCTTGCGGCTTGAATCCACAGGCCGTTCAGGCAGCGTAGGGCCGCGTTCTCCTGTGTTGCCCAAAGCTATGAACAAATGGTCTGTCTCCGCGCTTGCCCTGGCGTGCCTCTTCGTCCTGCCCGCCGTCGCCGCCGATGTCGTCATCCATGAAATCATGTACCACCCGCCGCACACCGCCGCGCAGGCGGAGGACACGGGGCGCGAGTGGGTTGAGCTGTTCAATCGCGGCACCAACGCCGTGAGCCTGCATAACTGGCGGCTGACGCGCGGCGTGGAATTCACCTTCACCAACGTCACGCTCCCGGCGGGCGGCCATCTCGTCGTGTCGGCGAACCGTACGAACTTTCTCGCGAACTATCCCGGCGTGACGAACGTGGTCGGCGACTGGATCGGACGCCTCGGCAACACCGAGGACAACCTCAGTCTCGCGAACGCCGCCGGCGAGGAGGTCACCTCCGTCCACTACGCCGACAGTGGCGAGTGGGCCGTGCGCGCGCGCGCCTCGGCGGAC
>JANOAY010000349.1:0-2610 GCA_031411375.1 Pedosphaera sp.
CGACCTGATAGCCGAGAATCTTCGCCATCTTCATCGCGCTGACGCATTCCTTGAACACGCCTTCGCGCTCCACGATCAGATCGTGCGTGTATTCCAGACCGTCCACATGGACGTTCCAATACATCCACTTGGTCGGCTTGATGGTGATTTTCTGACGAGCCTTCTCGTCGGAACTGCGAATTGCCTCCGCTTCTTTTGGCGTGATGAGATTTTCCGCTTCGAGCTTCTGGAGTTGCGCCTCCATTTTTGGCGACCAGTGCGCCGCCATGTATTCGCGCATTTTCTTCCGCATGAACACCCCGTTCGTGCAGACGTAAATCACGCGGCCCTGTTCGCGCAGCCCGACGATCAGTTCTTCAATCTTCGGGTAAATCAGCGGCTCGCCGCCGCAGATGCTCACCATCGGTGCGTCGCAATCCACCGCCGCCGCGAGGCATTGCTCCAGCGGCACCATGTCCTTGAGCGACGTGGAGTATTCGCGGATGCGCCCGCAGCCGGTGCAGGTCAGGTTGCAGGTGTGGAGCGGTTCGAGTTGCAAGACCATCGCGAACTTCGGCGTCTTGCGAACTTTGTGCTTAATGATGTGCCCCGCGATTTTCGCGGTCAGGGCCAATGGGAACCTCATAGTTTAATTCTGCGCGAGCAGTTCAGCCGGCGATGTGGCCGGGAGCATGGAATCCTGCGGGGCCGGCGCGTCATTCTTGAGCAGGCCGGGGATGAGAAAGGACGCAGGAGAAACGCTCCTCGAGGCGTGCAGTCCGCCGCATCCTGCGCCCAGTGCGAGGATGGCGATCAAGCCCGCCGCTTGAAACCATTTCCAATTCCATTTCATCGGCGGCACTATAGGAGCGGTGAGAGGAGTGGCAACGATCAATTCTGTCAGGTTGGTTTTCATCCTGAGTTTAACAACGCGGAGCGCGGCGAGTTGCGCGCTGCTGTTCGGACTCGCGGGGTTTTTGCACGCGGAGACGAATGACTTTGCCGCCCGCGCCGGGCGTGTTTTCAACGAAGCCAAACTCGTGGCGCGCAAAACTCCCGACGACAACCGCGCCGCCGTGCAACTCGCGCGCGCCTCCTACGGCTGGGCCGAATTCGCGCGCGACGGCGACGCTCGCGAGGAAATCGCCCAGATCGGCATCACCGCCGCGCGCGCCGTCATCGCGCGCGAGTCCACCAACGCCGCCGCGCACTACTGGCTGGGCATGAACCTCGGCCAGCTCGCGCGCACCAAGACCCTCGGCGCGCTGCCGCTCGTGCGCGAGATGGAAGAACTGTTCCACCGTGCCCGCGTTCTCGACCCGCACACGGATTACGCCGGGCCGGACCGTTCGCTGGGCCGGCTGTATCGCGACGCGCCCGGCTGGCCCACCAGCATCGGCAGCCGGAAAAAGGCGCGCGAACATTTCGAGAATGCCGTCCGCCTGCACCAGGAGTTTCCCGACCACCAACTGGAACTCCTCGAATCTTTCGCGGCGTGGGGTGAGAAGAAAGATTTCCAGCGCCAGCTTTCCATCACGGAGAAAATCATCGCGGAAGCGAAAATAAAATTTGTGGGCGAGACGTGGGCTTCAAGCCGGGCCGACTGGAACCAGCGCCTCGCGATAATGAAACGCCGAGGCGAGAACTCCGGTCTAAGCGCGACGGGCAAGTGAGGCTCGCGGGTTTGGAGTGCCGGTCTCCGATAAAAGGCGGTCAGGAAATCAACTTCACCGAAGACAGCAGCGGCAGCGCATGGCGGTCGTCGTCGAAGTTGAGGAGGCGTTCTGAAAGATCGTTGAGCGCACGGCGCGCGGTGCGGAAGCGTTCAGAGAGCGTGTCGAAGACTTTGGCGAGATCATACCGCGCGGCCAGCCGGTGATCGCTCGCGACACGGAAACTGGACTGGCCCACGCCTTCAAAATAACTCAGGTCGGGAAAGCCCCGCCGCTCCGCGCGCACGCGAATGCGATCCGGAAACACACCAGTGATGAAAAGCGCGTGGCTCCCCATGTGGGCGCGCAACTCGAAACTGTTCCGGTCATCCGCCTGGCGCAGCGCCAGCAGCATCTCGAAGAAATAGTTCAGCGGCGCGGCCTCGCCCGGGGCGCGGCATTCGGCGCGCTGGATGTTGGAATACTCGGAGAGAATTTCCGCGACGTAATCGGCCACCATGCGGTCTTCGAGGCCCGCGCGGCGAAACACGTTGCGCACCAGAATGTAGAAGTAGAAGTGCGACGAGATAGTGAGGCAGCCGCGATTTTCCAGCAGGGCGTGGAACAACTGGTCGTCGTCGAGAATCGAGTCGCGCGTGTCGGGGTCGGCGAGAAGTTTCGTGAGGCAGTCGGCGTCGCCCGTTTTGCGACCAAGGTTCGCGAGGATGAAATCCACATCCGCCGCCGTGAACTGAATCCGACAATTCGGTTGAATTACCTTCATACGTTCTGAGCTACCTATCGGCTGATTGTGGAGCAATTCAAGTTCCACGGCGGCGCAGGAGTCGGGTGAGGCGATGTGGACTGCGGTGGCAAGCGGAGCGCGACACCACTTTCGACAGGTCTGGCGCGTGCGAAAGCGGAGCGCGACACCGCTTTCGACAGGTCTGGCGCGTGCGAAAGCGGAGCGCGACACCGC
>JANOAY010000350.1:0-7722 GCA_031411375.1 Pedosphaera sp.
CCTCGCGCACTTCAGGAATCTCCCGCTGATGCTGGGCCAGAAACAAGCTGGGCTTCCTCTCGAAGTCGCAACCGATCTTCAGCCGCGCGGCCAGCCGTTCCAGTTTGCCAATCGCCTCGCGACACAGCGCGTAGCTCCGCCTCGCCGCCGCCGGGCCGACTTTTTTGATCAACTCCCGAAGAGGAACATCAATCTCGTATTGGAGCAGGGCGGTGCTCGCGCTGGTGCTGCCCGTGCCGATGTCGCGCTTGTCGATGAGCAGCGTCTTCACGCCCGCTTCCACCAGATGCACCGCCACCAGCGCCCCGGTGATCCCGCCGCCGATGACGACGGCGTCACAGGAAACATCGCGTTGCAACGAAGGGTAGTTCGCCGGCAGGCCGTTGTTGACCGACCAGAAGGGATGGCTCGAAGTGAGATTCATGACGTTGGCTTGCGCCGGGCCAGATCATTTGGGCACGGACGTTTTTTCACGCAGGGCGTTCCGGGCCAGACGATCCAGATCGGCGTCCGTGACGGCGGGAAGAAAGCGCTTCCGATAAAGCTCGTCGTGCAGGATGTCCACGATGGCCACCAGCGGGGCCGCGACCAGAACGCCCAGCACTCCGAACGCGGCCACGCACAGGAGCATGGAAAAGATCACCGCCACCGGATGCAATTTCATGCCGCGCGCCATGATGAGCGGGAGAATCACATTGTTCTCCAGCGCCTGCACCGCCAGATAGGCGAGCACGACCCAGAGCGGAGTCAGGCCGCCCTGGCCGGCCGCGAGCAGCAGCGCCGGCACCGCACTGAGCAGCGGGCCAATAAAGGGAATTGCTTCCAGCACGCCGGCGATCAGCCCCAGCACCAGCGCGTCCGCGAATCCGAAGATCGGCCACATGAGCAGGAAAACCAGCACGCCAATGGTCATCATGCCGAGCAGCGTGGACGCGGCCCAGCCGGGCAAAAATTTTCCGATGCGCTGCACAATGGTCAGCGCCTGATCGTGATGCCGTGCGGGCACGAGCGAGAACAAGGCCCCAAAGATCGGGCGGGGATTCATGAGCGTGAAGGTCACTCCGAAGAAGACCGTCACCAGCACGACCAGGATTTGTGCGGCATTGAAGGCCACGCCTGTGAAGCTCCCCGCCACCCGGCCGAACATCTCGCTCAAACTGGAACGAATCGATCCTGACTCGGGCGCCGTTTTGGGCGAAGCCGATTCAATGGCTCGTCTTGCGGCTTCTTGCTCGCCCGCCGCCGCCTTGTCTCGGGCAATTTCCACAGTGACTTCCGCCTGGAGCTTTTCCTCGGAGAGCACCGCTTGTTTCTCCATTTTGATCAGGGGCTTCTGGAGACGCTCCCAATAGACGGGCAACTGTTCCGAGAGTTTGGCGAATGAAGCCGTCATCGGCCTGAAGAACGCCAGGCCCGTCAAGGCCATGAGCATCACCAAGGCCGCCACGGCCAGTCCCGTCGCCAGTCTTCTTCCACCCATCAGGCCGCGCATCCGGGAGATCACGGGATTGACGGCCAGCGAGATCAGCAGAATGAGCAGCAGCGACAGCAGAATGGGCGACAGCAGCGGAAACGCGTGGATGAACGCGAACAACGCCGCGCCCAGAATGACGTGGAAATAGAACGAGCGTGGCTTGCGGTGCGATGGGGCGTTGGTCATGAGCGGGGCGGCTTTTTCCGACCTCGGTGGTCTTGCACAAAGATGTTGATCACCAGCCAGAACCCGCCCGCCGCCGCCGCGAGGAAACAGAGGATGGCCAGGCCGGGATAACCGAAAATGTGGAAGTTCGTTTGAATCTGCATCAGCGTGGACGCGCCCATGATGAGCGAGGCCAGAACGATACCCGCCGTGATGCGGTTGGCGATTTTCTGGAAACCTTCCATCACCACTTTCGCGTCCACGGCCCGGACTTTCACTTCCAGTTCTCCGTTCGTGAAGGTGTCCATGACGCGGTTCACCCGCGACGGCAGACCGCCGACGAAATCTTTCATCTCCAGCAGCGCACTCAGCGCGCTGCCTTGCGTGGCCTGCTTCTTCATGCGCCGCGTCATCAGCTCGCTCACGTTGCGGCGGATGGAAGCGTTGGGATCAAAAGCGGGATCGAGAATTTTTCCCACTTCATCCAGTTGCAGCAGGGTCTTGCCGAGGAGCGTCAGTTCGCTCGGCACGAACAGGCCGTTGTCGGCCGCATTCATGGTTACTTCGAGGATGGCCTGGCCCACGTTGAGATTTTGCAGTCCTTGATCCTGCCGGAGCGCCAGAAGCTGGCCGAGGCGTCGGCGAAATTCCACGGCCTTGAAATCATCCGCCGTCTGGCTGATGCGAATGACCACATCCGCCGCGTGCTCGCTGTTGTTCTCACTGATGGCGATTAAGAGCTTCAGCAAATTGTCCTGCATGGCCGGCGTGGTGTGGCCGACCATGCCGAGGTCGAGCAACGCGACCTGCCCGTCGTCGGTGATGAAGACATTGCCCGGATGCGGGTCGGCGTGAAACACGCCATCCACAAGCACCTGCTTGAGATACGCCTTGAACAGTTCCTCGGCGAGCGGCGCGCCTTTGAGTTCGAGGCGGGCGAGCGGGCCGAGCGCGGTAATTTTCCGGCCTTGCACGTAATCCATCGTGAGCACGCGGCGCGTGCTGTAATCGGGCACCGGCTGCGGCACCTGGATCAGTTCGAACTCCGCGAGGTTCTTCCCGACCGTGATCAGATTCTGCGCCTCGCGCTCGTAATTAAGCTCCTGCTGAATCGAGATGCGGAACTCCTCGAGGATGTTGAGGAAGCGATGGCGCTGGCCGAGCGCCGTGTGCGCTTCGAGAAATTCTGCGATCTCCGTCAGCACCTCGAAGTCTTCGGCGATCTGTTTGGCGATGTTCGGACGCTGGACCTTCACCACGACCAGGCGGCCATCGCGCAAGGCGGCGGAATGCACCTGCCCGAGCGAGGCGGCGGCGAGCGGCTCGGCATCGAAGCGGGAGAAGGCCTTGGAAATTCTGACGCCCAGTTCGCTGGTCACGATCTCCTCGACCTCCGCGAAGGAAAACGGTTTGACCTTGTCCTGCAACCGCGCGAGCGCCTTCAAGTACGCTTCCGGCAGCAAGTCCGGGCGGCTGGAAAGTATTTGGCCCAGCTTCACGTACGTCGGTCCCATCGCTTCGAGATCATTCGCCAGCTGATCCGGCGTGGCCTCTCCTTCTTTGGCCGGCGTCAGTTCCTTGGGATCCACGGCCTCGTCGAGTCCCATCTGCGTCACGAGATCGGAGCGCCCGTATTTCCAGAAGAGCCGCGCGATCTCCTGGTAGCGTTTGAGATGATTCGGAGAGAGTTTCATTTTCGTGCGGCGCTTCGGGTCAGAGCGTGGCGGGATCGAGACCGGCTTCCGCGCTGCGGCCATTCACTGCGGGCCGTTGTTTTTTCATAATTGTTTCTTCCGTGGATTGAACAGTCCCACGGCCGCCTTCCGCAGCTTCAGAAAAGCCGCCGATGGGATTTTCAATCGGTGGACTTCCTGAATCTGCGGGAGAACCCATCCCGTTCCAAGCCTTCACAATTGCCTCCGGAACAGGGCGGCGAACTGGTCGAAGAATTTTTTCAGCGGAGAGCGATCCTTGAACTCCGCCCGCGTCATCAAACGCGACTTGCCCTTGTCGTCCTCGAACGTCTTGACCTGTTCCGCCGCAAAGGTCGCGTCGTAGATGTTCAGGTTCGCCTCGTCGTTCAGCCGAAAAGAGCGGTCATCGAAATTCGTGGAGCCGACGGACACCCAGACCTCGTCCACGATCAAAACTTTGCAGTGATACATCGTCGGCTGGTACTCGAAAATTTCCACCCCGGCGTCCATCAGCCGGCCCCACAGCGCACGGCTGGCGCTCTGCACAATCTTGGCATCGCTGACCGGTCCCGGCACAATGATCTCGATCTTCACGCCTCGCTGCCGCGCGGCCACCAAGGTTTCAATCGCCAGTTTATCCGGGACGAAGTAGGCCGCCGACAGGCGGATGGTCCGGGTGGCCGAGGCGATGGAGAGCAGATACATCAGGCGCACGCTTTCGCTGCCTTCGCCGCGCGAACTTTTGAAGACTTGCGCCAGCGAGCCGCCCACCGGTTTCAATTCGGGAAAATAGTTGCTGCCGAACAGCACTTCGTTCCGCGTCTTGATCCAGTTATCGGTGAACGCGGCCTGCATCTGCGCCACCGCCGGGCCTTCGAGTTGATAATGCGAGTCGCGCCAGTGATCTTTGGATTGCGCGTGCCCGTTCCACAGATCGGCGATGCCGACGCCGCCGGTGAATCCGATCCGTCCGTCCACGACGAGCAGTTTGCGGTGCGTGCGATTGTTCATGCGCCCCAGATTGTACCAGCGCAGCGGGTGATACTGCTCCACCTCCACACCGGCGGCTTTCAATTCGTCGAGATACTTGCCCTCCATTTTTCCGCAGCCCACCCAGTCCAGCATGACGTGGATCTTCAGGCCAGCGCGGGCGCGTTCGGCCAGGGCTTCGGAAAACTTTTTGCCGATGTCGCCCGACCAGTAGATGTAAGTCTCGAAGGTGATCGTCCGCTGCGCGCCACGAATGGCGGCGAGCATGGCGGGGAAAATTTCCTCCCCATTCTGCAACGCCTTCACGCGGTTGCCCGCGAGAACACCGGGGCCAAGAAGCTGGCCCATGCAGCGCAGGAACTGAGGATCCTCGACGCCGAAGCGGTGCGGAAGTTCGTAGCGAATCTCTTTTTCACTCGCCCGCAAACTGAAGACCGTGGCGATCAGGAAGACGACGGCCAGCAAGGACGCGAGCATGATGATACGCATTGTCAGTTTTCTCTTTCCTCGTGGTCGCGGCGGTTTCATTTCAGGCTCCCATCACTTCCAACTGCGGTGACATCGCTCTGATCCTCGCACTGGTCATCTCCCCGGCGTCACCCGGACCTTCCTGATTCTGCTCCGCGCTATCGCGGGCCGCCGGATCGCAGATCAGACAGACGTTCGGATTGATCGGCTCCCTCTGGTTCATCGCCTGACCGCAGCAGCGGCAAATGCTCGGATACATTTTCGACTCCCGTTCTCACGTCCGCCCCGGCGCGATCCGTTTTCCGGCGAATGGTTTCAGCCTCGCTGCGCCTTGCGACGGGCGTTGTTTTTCAGCGGCACGTCGGTCGCCTCGGTGAGGTGCGTGGCCTCGGGCGAAGGCACCATGAGCACCGAGTTCCGTCCGCCGAACGGGTTCGACACGTAGTCCTTCGCCAGCGGATCGGGCATCCATTCGCCATCCACCACCAGGCAGTATTCGTACGTGCCGGGCGGCAGCATCGTCTCTTTTACCCAGCGTCCGTTGCCGGCGGGATGCAGCGACTTGGCTTCGGGCTTCCAGTGGTTGAAGCAGCCCGCGACGCTGACGCTGAGGGCCGTGGGGTGGGTGAATTCAAAATGCACCGGTACCAGTTGCGGCCCGACGTTCGGCGCGTTGTCGTGGTTCTTGTTGTGTTTCATAAGCGAGCCTCCTGCGATTGTTTTTGTTTTTGATTCGGACGGAAATGTTCAAGGGAGCAGCGTCATCGTGTGTGCGTGCGTTTTTGGCCGCTGCGCTCCGCCGGGCGGTTGGATTGGCGCGGCGCGGAGACCACCGGGGTCTTGGTCCGGATTTCGTCGCGCGTGGCGGAACCTTTGGTGCTTCGCGCCTTCGGATTGGCGCGCGGATCCACGGGCTGCTTGTTGCTTGCGGATTCTTTGTTCTGCTGGGTGCGTGATTCTTTTTTCATAATGTTTATTGGTTCGTTACTGGTTAGTCCGCCATCGCGGTCAGTGGGGGAAAGCCGTGTTGCTCGCGACCGGGCGGGCCGTCGAATTTCTTGGAGGTCTTGTAGAGTTCGAAGCGTCCGTCCGCCGCCGGGGTCGCGCAGCGCACGCGCAACGCCTGCATCGCCTCCGCAGTCATGGGCGTGAAGGCGCGCGCGATCTCCAGATTTTTGCGCAGCACGTCGAGCGAGTTCATGCCGCTGACCAGCGTGGCCACCGGCAACGACATCACATAAGTGATCGCCTCCTTGGCCGTGAGCACGCCCTTCTTCACGGCATCCGCCGTGCCGTTCAGGCTCTTCATGCCGATGGGCGCGATGCCGCGCCGGGTCAGTTCGGGGAGCACCCGCTGCTCGAAACTGCGGAACGTGGCATCGAACGGGCCGAGCGGCATCTGGCAGGCGTCGAAAGGAAATTCATATGCCAGCATTTTGAGATGGATGGACGGGTCTTTGTGCCCGGTGAAGCCGACGAAGCGGACTTTGCCCTGCTGCTTGGCCAGCGCGATGGCCTCCATCACGCCGCCCTTGGCGAAGTGCATTTCGGGATCGTTGTCATAGATCACCTCATGCACCTGCCACAGATCCAGATGATCGGTTTGGAGACGGCGCAACGATTCTTCCAGATGCTGCATGGCTAGTTTCGCATCGCGCCCGTGCGTGCAAACTTTCGTCATCAGGAACGCCTGCGCGCGCCGTCCTTTCAGCGCCGCACCCATCCACTCCTCGCTGCGCCCGTCGTGATATTCCCAGGCGTTGTCCAAGAAGTTCACCCCGGCATCCAAAGCCTCGTGAACGATGCGAACCCCTTCCGCCTCCGTCTTGCACTGGCCAATCGCGTGACCGCCCACGCCGAGGATGGACACCTGAACTCCCGTGCGACCGAAGGCGCGGCGCGGAACCGTGCCGGCGCTCGCGGGCGCTGGATTTTCCTGAGCATCAGCGCGCGCGGGCAAAAGTTTCGCGGCTGCCAGCCCCGCGCCCACCACGCCAAGATGTTTCAGAAAACGCCGACGGTCGGTGGTCTCAAACGGGTTCGTTGCGCTGGAATCGTTGGTCATAATTTTTCTCCGTTCGTTAGTGGCGCGCGGCTCTCCCGAGCCGCAGCGGCTGCGCCTGGGCCGGAACGTCGGGAAGTTCGCGAGCTTCTCTCGCGGACGGACTGCTGCGGCTCGGGAGAGCCGCGCGCCATGCCGAAAGGCCGCGTTTCGTGGGCCGAGTTGCGTCCTTCGTGGTGTGTGGGTCCGGGTTCATGCCGTTTTCCGCCGCGACAGGCCGAGCGCCAGCAGCGCGAGCGTGATGATGACGACCGTGACGCTCTCCGTGTGGGTGTGCGGTGCGCCCGAAGCATGGGCCAGTAAAGTCAGGGCGGTCATCGGTTCCACTTTCAGTGCGCGAGCAACGCTTTCTTGCCTGCGGTTTTCTTGAGCGTGGTGGGCCGCTTCGCGTTCTTCGCCGCTCCATCGGGATGCAGAATCACTTTGGTCCAGCCGTCATCGCGGGCGTCGAAATGCTGGTAGGCGTCCGGCGCTTCATCCAGCGCAAGTTCGTGCGAGACGATCCACGAAGGCTTGGCGCGTCCAGCGTGAATGAGTTCGCAGAGGTAACGGTTGTAGGCTTTGACGTTGGCCTGACCGGTTCCGACCTTTTGCCCCTTCGACCAAAAGAGTCCGAAGTCGAAGGCGAGCTTGCCTTCCTTGCCGAGATCGTCCGGGCATTTCGGATCTTCCGGCACGAACACTCCCACCACGCCGATGCCGCCCGTGGCGCGCACCGACTTCACGAGATCGTTCATCGTCGCGTTTGGCACTTCGTGTCCGGCGGGGTCATGGCACTGGTAGCCCACACATTCGCAACCGCGATCCGCGCCTTCGCCCTTCGTCAGTTCGAGAATCTGTTCCACCGCCGTCCCCTTGGAGTAATCAAT
>JANOAY010000351.1:0-3186 GCA_031411375.1 Pedosphaera sp.
TGACCGGCACATGCTCGATGCCGATGATGACGCGCCCGCTGCGCTGCATGGCGTCGGCGAGCTTCTGGTCCGAGACCGGTGCCTCCGGATTCTCGTCGCTGAAGACCACGTCCATGACGATGGCGCGCGCGCCGGCGGCGGTCAGGCGGTCGATCATCGCGGCGTAGAGCGCGCGGTCCCACGGCTTGTTCTGCGCCTGCTTGAGATCGAGGTAGGATTTTTCGTCGAGAGAAACGATGACCGCCTCGTGCGCGGGAATCTTGTTCTGCCGGAGAATGTGCAGCAGGTCGTAGCTGAGATTGACGAGGCCGGAGCCGAACGCGAAGTCGTGCAGGAACCACCCGAGCGCCGCGACGACGAGGGCGAGCACCCACGCATTGAACCGGAGGCGTTTGAACCAGGCTTTCACGCGATGAGTTTATTTCCGGTCACGCGGCGATTCCACCGCATCGCGCTCAGAAATAGAATTTGAAACTCGCGTAGAGCATCCGCTCGCGTGGGAGTTCGGAGTAGAGGTTGATCGGATGCAGTTGGTAGTCCTGATCGGTGATGTTCAACACGCCGATGCGCGCTTCGGCGTGGCGACGAGCAAAGCGGTAGCCGACATAGGCGTTGAACTGAAACAGGCTCTCATCTTCGAGGTCGCTGAGTTCGCCACGATTTTCCTGTCCGGTCCAGATGGCGTCACCTTGGGCGAAGAAACCGCAAGGCAAGTTGTAGAGACCGGTCAGCGTGGCCTGTTGCAACAGGCCGCGGAACTTGTTGTTCACTTGGAACGTGCGATCCACGGCGTCTGAAACCGAAGGGTAACGAGTGTCCAAATCGGCGTAGCTGATCCGGTAGCGCAACCCAAACGCCCATTCGCGCCCGACCAGTTGGTTCACGGACAGCGTGAGCGAACGCTCCTGGTATTCGATGTCTTGCCGCTCACCGCCCGGAACATTGGGCACGGGAATAAAACCGCTCTGCTTGAGCGCGCCGACCGTGCGCGATCCTTCTGACTGCAAGAGTTCCGCGTCGAGGTTCACGTAGGTGCGCGTCTTGAATTTGTGATCCACGCCCACGCTGAACGTCTCGAAGCGCGTGCCCGGCACTAGGCCGACGAGCGATTCGGAAGCGATGCTGCGATAAGCCTGGTTGAAGCCCCCGACCTGCGTGGGTTCGAGGCGGAAGCTGTTGTCAAAAAACACCCCGCCGAGCGAGCGCGTGTAAGCGGCGCGTGCGTGCGTGTCCTTGTCCACCGTCCAGATCAGGCCGGCCTTGGGCGAGATCCGATCCACGGTGCTGTGCGTGTCCGTGATCGGCGCTGTGTCAATGTTGTCCGGGTAATGCAACCGGTCGTAGGCGATGCCCAGCGTGAACTGAAGCGGGGTCCACGGGGTCCACTGGTCATAGGCGTAGAGGCTCGTGCGAGTGAGGTCGGTGGTGTTCTTGTTCGTCGCGGCTAGTTGATTCTCAAAGAACACGGAATTGAACGTGTCGGACTCGGCATCTTGAAACCGGGCGCCAAAGATGAGCGTGTTCTGCGGCGTGGTGAAAATCTGCTGCAACTCCGCCGAGTAGCCGATGAACTCAGTGCGGTAGCGCACATCTTCGATAATAGTCGAGACACGGATAAATTCTGGCGCGGCCTGGCGGACAAAGAATGGAATCGGATACGCCGGCTCAGTCAGGCGCAGGTCGTCGTCAAACCGCGCCCCAAGAAACAGCGTGTGACTGCCAGGACTCCACTCGCGGTGGTAGCCGAGGAACACGTTCGGTTCCTGAATTTCTTTCACGCGCAGCGTCCGGCTGGCTCCGTTTTGATCGTATAGTTGCGAGACATCGCCCGACTCCAGTTCGCTCCGGTTGGCCTCGAAGTAGATGGTGTCCTTTGAGGTCAGCGCGCCGCGAAAGCGCGCGGCGAAACCCTCGCTCTCCAGATCGTTGTTGGGCCGCTGGCCGTTTTCGCGCCGGCGAAACCCTTCGACCGCGTAATCCACCGGGCCGTTGCGACCATAGATTGCGCCCTTCAACTGCCAGTCCTTGTTCCCGAGATATTCCGCGCTGCCGGCCATGCCAATGTGATCGCGGTCGAAGAGCCGCGTGTATTCCTGCTGCGACACGGCCTGCGACAAGGGCGTCGCGCCGACCGGCGAAAGGAGGTTCGCCATGAAGTATTCGCTCACCGCCGGGGCTTCGTAGCGAAGGTTGAATGAACGTGGATCGCGCAGCCCGTCATAGCTGTTCGCCAGGAACTGGTGCGCGGAGAAATTCGCGTAGTCGTAGCTCACGGCGCGGCTCGCCTCACGCACGCTCCAGTCGGTGAGTCCGGCGTCCTGATAGATGCGCGCGAGGTTCGCGCTGCGCACGGCCTTGTCCTGATCGAGCAGCAGGCGCGAGCGGAAGACGCTGCGGTTGTCGTTCAACTCTTGGGATTTTTCCAAATCGCCGATGGCTTCGTTCACGCGGTTCTGCTGTTCGTCGAGAATGGCGGAGTAGAGCCACGGCGTCGGATCGTTCGGGTCGAATTTTTTGGCGAGGCCAAGTTCCTTTTCGGCGAGGGCGGTGTTGCGCGTCTGGCTCCAGGCTTTGCCGAGATAACTGCGGAGCATCGAGCGTTGTGGCTCGCGCGCGGCGGCGATTTGCAAATCCTGCCGTCCTTCGACGCCGCGCCCCTGCCGGATGCGAATGAGTCCGCGCCCGAGCCAGCCGTTGGCCAATCCGGGATCGAGCGCGATGGCGTTCTCGAAGGATTGTTCAGCGGCCTTGGTGCGGCCTTTCGCGGCGTGCGTGAATCCGCTGACGGCGTGGGCCTGCGCGTTGCGCGGCGTGAGCTCGAGCGATTTGTCGAGCGCAGTCTGCGCGGCGGCGGCGCGACCGAAGCTGAACTCCAGTTCCGCCACGCGCGCACACGCGAAGCCGAAGTTCGGCGACTTGACCGTGGCCTTGCGCGCGGCTTCGAGCGCGGACTCCAGCTTCGACTGCGCCTGAAGCGCGTACGATTCGGCCATCCATTCGCCAGCTAGTGTGAGCGCCGCGCCGCGCGAGGCGGGCTTGCCTTTTACCGTGGCGATCATTTGGCGCAAGGCTTCGGCGGAGGGCGTGGGAAGATTTTGAAGGAGCGCGTTGGCTTCATCGACTTGTCCCACCGAGAGCAACGTGGCGGCGCGATAGGATTTCTCGGCGTCGCTGCCGGGCGTGCGG
>JANOAY010000352.1:0-7532 GCA_031411375.1 Pedosphaera sp.
GCAGCCGGGACGGCTGCCCCGCTACCAGATGGTGGGTTTGGTCGCGCTGTGACAAAACCAGCCTGCGCCGAGCGGGCGGCCCGGGAACCCGCGACGTGAATGCGCGTTCGGCCTTCCGGCGGGCCGCTCTGCGCCGCCCGACTGGTCGCAGCGCGACCAGTTCCACCTTGCGAAACAAGGGTGCTGTCAGCACGCGCCCAAGCTTTACCGACTTTCCCCTTTATCCTAGGGCCGGACGGACTTAAGAAGCTTCCCGGAAAACCCGATTCTGATGCACATGTTTCATCGCTCCCGGAAGGCGCATGGACGCTAACCGTGCCGCGCAGCCGCCCACGATGTCGTGGGAAATGCTGGAGAAATCTCTCGCCCACCCGAATGCCCTCATTCGGGAGAAGGCGATGGAGACGGCCGGCCGTTTCGGCGACGCCCGCGCGGTCATCGCGCTCGCGTCCGCCGTGCGCGATGAAAACGCCCGACTCCGCTCCGCCGCCGCGCAGGCGCTCGTGAATGCCCTCGCGCGGAAACATCCCGAGATTGACGCGGCCTTCGCGCGGCTCATCTCCACGGTCGGCGATGATGAACTCCGGCGATTTTTAATTTCCCACTGCGCCACCACCGTCAGTCCGGCCTTGCTGCGCGCGGTCATTGAATGCCTCGTGGATGTTTCGCCCGCTGTGCGTTACGCGGCGGATGAAGCGCTCAAGCAGCAACCTGGCGCGTGGATGTTCACGCCGTCCGCGAGCGAAGCGGTGAAAGTGATCGAGGCGGCGGGACAATCCTCGAACGTCGAAGTCGCCGCCGTAGCACGCGCGTGGTTGGAGAAACTTCAGCGCGCGCAAGTCCGCCGCACCATGCTCGACACGGGCGTGGCGACCATTCTCACCCTGCACGCGGGCCTGCGCAGCGGCAGTCCGACGCTGCGCGCCGCCGCCGCGTGGGCGCTGGCGCAATCGAACGATCCCCGCGTGTTCCCCGCGCTGGCCGACGCGCTGCGCGACGCGGATGAAACCGTGCGCCGCGCCGCCGCGCTCGCGCTCGCGCAGTTGAAATGGGGCGCGGTCACGGACGAGGAGCACGCCGCGCAACTCGTCGCACTCGGGCGCTGGACCGAGGCCGTCGCGCTCGGATCACCCGCTTGGGATGCGCTGCTGCGCGCGGCCACGTCCTCCACTCCGAGCACGCAGGCCCGCGCCATCGCCGCGCTCGCGGAGACGAAGAGCGTGCGCGCGCTGCCGCCCTTGCAGGAACTGCTCAAGTCGCCGCACGCCGCTGTGCGCCGCGCCGCCGCCGTGGCGTTGCAGGAACTGGAATGGGTGCCTGCCACCGACGCGCAGGCCGTCACGCACGCGATTGAACTGGAAGACTGGCTCGCCGCCGCCGCGCTCGGCACGCCCGCCGTCGCACCGCTCGCCACGGTGCTGAAAAATTCTCTCGGCCAATCTGAGCGCACGAAACCCGTGGCCGAAGCTCTCGCATTGATCAGCGACACGGACGCGGCGAAACCGCTCGCCGCCTTGTGCCGCGATGGCGAGGTGTCCGCCTCCGCCGTGCGCGCGATGGAGGCGCTGTTGAAAAAATCTTCGGCGGAAATTCCCGACGACGTCCTGCGCGATCTCACCGCGCTGAACAACGTGGTGCAATTTCAGTTCACGATTGACCCGCAGTATCAGCGGCCCAGCCGCACCGGGATGGAGTTTGTGAACGTGGACGCGCTGCGCGCAGCCGCCACGGCGGAACTGGCCCGACGAGCGCCCGCGCCCAAACCCACGGAGGCCGCATGAGCGCGCAGAAGACGGTTCTCTTCGTGGACGACGACGCGGCGTTTCTGCAACTCACCGGCGAGCTGATGCAGCAGTCGAGCAGCGGCGGCTGGAACGTGATTATGGCGGACAATCCCGCCAAGGCGCTCGGCGTGCTCAAGGAGCACAACTTCGACATGATCGTGGTGGACGAGCGGATGCCCGTGATGAGCGGACTGCAATTCGTCCGCCTGGCGCGCGCCCGTTTTCCGAACGTCCCCATCGTCGTGCTCACCGGCCACGCCGATCAGCACACGCGCGACGAGCTGGCGCGCGAGGGCATCACCGTGCTGCTGGAGAAGCCCGTGTCGTCGGAAGGTTTTCACACGCTGTTCCTCACGCTGAACGAGCTGCTCGCGCTCGAACGCTCGAAAGGTTTTCGCGGACTGATGCAGGACGTGGAGTTGCAGGACATCCTCCAGCTCGAATGTCTGCGCCGTAATTCGTCCGTGCTCGAAGTTTTTTCCAAGAGCGAGGCGGGCGAAATTGTCATCCGCAGCGGCAACGTGGTCCACGCGTCCGTGGGCGCGCACACTGGTGAGACCGCTTTCTTTCGCCTGCTGAATCTTCAGGACGGCGAGTTTCGCCTGAAGCCCTACACCGAGCCGGCGGAGAAAACCATTTCGCGTCACTGGGAAAACTTGCTGATGGAAGCCGCGCAACTGCGCGACGAAAAAGCCGGCGAAGAACCGAGCGCGCCGCCCGCCGAGACCGCGCCTGCTGCGCCGAAGTATCCGCCGCTCGAACTCAACGACGTCGAGCGCGCGGCCATTCGTCCGCCGCAACGCCTGCTGGCCGTGTCCGTCGAGGGCCGCGTGCTTGCGGGCGAAACGGGCGGTGACGAGACGTTGCCGCGCCGTCTGGCCACACTGCTGGAACACGCGGCGTGGTTCAAGACCGTGGCAGGATTGGGCGCGCTGGAATTGTTTGAAGCCACGTCGCCGCGTGTACAGACGGTGCTGCAATTTCAATCCGAGTCCGTGCTCTTCGTCCGCACCGCCTCGCCCGCGCCGGAGGTGAAACCGTGAGCGACTTGATCAACCGCTGGTTCAGCCGCACCGCGCGCGCGCCCGGAATGCTCGCCACGGGCCTGCGCTACGCGGACGGCACCACGTTCTCGCGGACGTGGGAGGTGCATCTCGCCGAGCCGCTGCTCAACGACGTATGGACGCGCCTGCATCCCATCGCCGAAACGGCAGGCGTGGAATCACCGGAGCTGCTGCGCTGGATTTTCGACAAGCACCTCGTGGTGGCCGCGCCGCGCGCGAACGGCCCGACGTTCTTCGTCCTGCTCGTGCGCAAGTCAGGAGAGACCGAGGACGCGGGGCTGGAAAGATTGCTGCACGAGTTCCGCGCGCTGCGCTGAAATCAAACGTGTGGTCGGGCCGCGCGGCAACGCGGCCCGACCCGCCGAAGGTTGGTGATCAATTATTTTCCCACGCCCGCCAGCCCCGGACCTTTGCCCGTCGGCTCCGTGCGCCTGATCTTCAAGTCGCTGAACTGGAGGAAGGTCGCCGCGTTGTTCGTGTTGCGGGTGTAGAGCTCCAGGGCAATCGCGCCGTTCGTGTGCCGCTTGCTCTTGCTCACGTCGGTCACGTCGGCCACGAGCAGGCCGTTGATGTAGTGCGTCAGGCGGTTGCTCTGCGCGATGATCACGCAACGGTTCCAGTCCTCGTGCTTGATCGCGTTCAGCTTGTTGGTGTCGCCGAGCGTGACGAGCACGGGATGCTTGTTCGAGGACGTGCCTTCCGCCGCGTCGCCGTAGCCCGCCAAGCGGTTGCGCCGGCGGTCGTCCTGCACCGAGCCGTTGTCGCGCGCATTGGTCACGAGATCGAACTGGTAGCCGGTGAGGTTCGTGGTGCCGTTCATGCGGTAGTTCACGCCGCCGTTCGGTGACTTGTTCCCGCGCAACACGCGGAAGCGATAGGAGAAGTGCATCTCGAAATCTCCGGCGTTGCCCTTCTGCCAGACGAGCAGATGACGATCCTTCGGCTCGTTCGCCGCCGCCTGCGCGGTGATGAATCCGTCCTTCACCGACCAGAAATTCGCGCTGCCCGCCCAGTCCGTGAGATCGCGTCCGTTGAACATGGCGACGAACTCGCCGTTCGTGGAGGGCACGGGCGGTGGAACAAAGGGTCTTGCTTCCGGCTCGGCGGCTTTTCGCTGCGCCTCGGCCAGCTCGCGGTCGCGCCTGGCGATGGCTTCGGCGTCGCTGCGCCGGCCGTTTTCGGCGAGACGCGCGGCTTCCTTGGCCTTGCGCGCTTCGTCGTCGGATTTTTTCCGCGCGGCGGTTTCCTGTTTCAATTTCTCCTCGGCGAGCTTCGTGTTCTTTTCTGCCAGTTCGCGCTGGCGCGTTTCTTCGGCGGTGACCTGAGCCAGGCGCTGCTTTTCCTTTTCCTGCTTCTGCAACTGGAAGAACCCGAACACGCCCGCGAGGCTCAACAGCAGAAACAAAACGGCCGCCATCGCCCACGGACTGCGGCGCGGACGGGCGGCGCGCGCGGCCTTGATGAGTTCGAGTTCGGCGCGCGAGTGGAGCTGCGGCAAAACTTCCGTCGCGTCCTGCATCCGAAGCGAAACAACCTTCTCGGATTTCTCCGCCGGCTTCGACAGCTTCGCCTTCTCCGCAGGCGCCGCGGCGACGGGGATGGACTCCGTGCGCCGCGGCAGCAGCAAGTCCAGCTTGGCGGGCCGTTGCGCCGCCTCTTTGCTCAGGCAGGCGGTGATGAAATTCACGATGGCGTCCGGCACCGGCTGCGCCTGCGCCGCGCTCAACCGTTCGCGCAAGGACGGCGCGGGCGTGGAGCGGATGTCCTGCAACAGATTCATTCCAGCGAACGCCGCCGTGCCCGTGAGCAGTTCAAACAGCGTCGCGCCCAGCGCGTAAAAATCATCGGCGACCGACGGCTCCTGTCCGTTCAGCTGCTGCGGGCTGAAGCAGCGCAAGTCGCGCGGCTCGTTCAACGCGCACGGGGAGAACAGCGGATTCTTCAACGCGCCCGTCACGACCGCGTTCAGCAGCTTCACGCGCTTGTCCGCCGCGACCAAAATGTTCTCGGGCCGCAGGCCGTGATGCACCACGCCCGCGTGATGCAGCGCTTCGAGTCCGCAGGCCATGCTCGCGGCCACGGGCTTGAGCCAGTCCCACGGCACGGGCTTGCCTTCGCCGCCGTTCATCACTTCCGTGACCGGCTTGCCCTCGACGTATTCCGTGGCGAGGAAAGTTTCCACCGCCGCCGACTCGTACCATTCGAGCACTCGGCAGACGTTTTCGTGCGTCACGTTGCCGGCGAGCACGGCGCGCTTCTTCAAAGTTTCGAGCGAACGTGCGTCCTCGCGAATCTCCGGCGGGAAGAAACGCACCACGGCGAGCCGCTGCAATTCCTCGTCCTGCGCCAGCCAGAGCAAACCGCTTTCGCCCAGCGGCACATGCAGGCTGTAGTGACCGCCGCCGACAAGCGCGCCGGGAGAGATGCCGTTGGGTTCAGAGTTCATTTGCTTTGCGTGAGGAGGGTTTCCACTTCCGTGACTTCGATGAAACAAATCTTGTTGTTCGAGGAGCCGGGCGCGTTGGCGATGGTCAGCCGTCCGTCATGCACCGCGACCATTGAGGTGCCTTCGAGCCAGCGCTTGTTGGTGTCCGGCACGCCGTCCACGACCGTGACGTTCTCCGCCTTGATCCCGAAGATGCTGTCGTAGCGCTGCAAATCACCGGCCACGATACGGACGCGGAATTCGCCGTGCGGCAAGGCCAGTTCCCAGCTCGCGGGCGCCTTCATTTTTTCGTGATCGAGGTAGGCCATGAAATCGTGGGCGCGGCCCGGCGATTTCAATTTCGTGTTCTTCCAGTCGCGACGGTCGCGCATGAAGTCACGGTTGTCCGCGCTCCAGCCGTAGGTCAGTCCGTTGGTGCGCGGGCCGAAGACGTCGCCTTGGTCCGCGAGGAATCCTTGGACCGGCACCGAGTTGGTGTTGATGAAGCTGATGCGCGCAGAAATCGGCTGACGCGAGAAGACAAGTTCCGGCTTGTTCTGCGCGCTCTCGTGCGTGCGGACGGCGATGCGGTTCTTCGAGTCCTCGCCCGGCACCAGCGCGAACGTCGCCGCCTCGCGGCCCAGCGCGGCCTCGGCTTTCACGTAGGCCGTCACATCCGCCTCGTACCACGCGCCGGAGAGGCCGACGATGTGGAGCGTGCCAAGCGTTTCCTTGTGCTCGGGACGCGCGCGCCAGGTCAGGCCGAGTTCTGTCCAGTTCGAGGCGTTCACGGAACGCACGAGCACTTTGGCTGCGCCCGGCTCGGCGAGTTGCGCGTAAAGACGCAGGACAATTTTCTCCGCGAAGGGCGTGTGCTGCGGGAGCGGAAATTGCACGTAGCCTTCGGACGCGCCGTCCTTGGCGTTCATGCGCAAGTCGAGCTGCGCCTCGAAGCCGAAGCTCTTCTTGTCCATCGCCGAGCGCACGTAGGCGTCGGCCTTGGCGTTCACGGTCTGCGTGATGGCAGCGGGCAGGGACGAAAGAGACAGCAGCAACACAACGATAATGGCCGCGCGCACACTCCGTGCGCCGTGACCGGAGAGGCCCGTTTTCATAACTGGTTTTTTCGTTTGTTTCGGCGACACAGCATCGCCCCGGCTCAGAGAGGCGGGGCGAAGGTGTCAGCGGCAGACGACGGGTGGGGCTTTAATGAAGTGAAAAGGGAAACTTTTAACTTTGAACCCTGAACCTCGAACTCTGAACGGGGGACACGACGTGCGAGGCTGTTTGTTCAGAGTTCAAGGTTCAAAGTTCCTCCCGTCCATTCGTCACTCCTCATTTTTTACCCACGGATACTTGTCCGCCGCGAACGGTACCCAGACGAGGTGGCCGCTCTCGCGCCACGCATCCAGCACCACGGCGCGTGACATGTCCTGCCCGCGCGCGGTGACGGCGAGGCCGCTGTGCTCGCGGCGCGTGCCGCGCCGGGCCATGACGCGGTGGACTTCGAGCGTGGCGAAGCGTTCCTGCGCGAGCCGGGCCTGCAAGTCCTCCGCCCAGTGCCAGCAGAGGCCGCGCGCGCGCCAGCCGTTGTTGACGTAGATGTTGTGCAGCCAGGCGGGCGGGCGCACGCGGTAGCGGACGGCGAGTTCGGCGGAAGTCTCGGTGGCGACTTTGGCAAGGATGGCGGCATCGTGCAGATCTACGGAGGGATCGAGCGCGGTGAGGACGGAGGCGAGTTGCGCGGTGCGGACAGAGGCGGTGGGCGGTGGGCGGTGGGCGCAGCCGGTCAGAAGCAAAATTCCAAAGCCCAAAATCCAAAGCCCAAACAAATTCCAACGGGCCAAATTCCAGTCGCGCCGCCGACGTTGGGACACGGCGGAAGTCTTTTGGAATTTGATCACTTGGAATTTGTTCGGGCTTTGGATTTTGGAATTTGGAATTTTCACAAAAAAGGGGCCGGCCTTCGCAGGCCGGCCCCCGTGAAATTCGCGGCTCAAGGCCGCGCGAACCAATTAGTACTGGTTCGTGGACTCGGTTTCTTCGACCGGGCGGTTGCTCTGGTCGGTGAGGAGCGAGGTGGTGAAGCGCACGTCCCCGGCCTTGTTGGCCTTGACCACGATGCGATAGACGGCTTCGGCCTTGGGCGCGAGCGTCGCGAGCGGCGCGGTGGTGATGGTGCGGCCATTCGCCGAGACCGCCGTGGGGCCGGTGCCGGAGACGTAGTCCTGCGCGTCTTCGAGCTTGAAGGTCAGGCGG
>JANOAY010000353.1:0-6478 GCA_031411375.1 Pedosphaera sp.
TGTCGCCGCCATGCTCGGGCTCCTACTCGCGGGGAAAATGCGGAAGCGGACGGACCCGCGAGGCAACGGCGCGGGCTGACCGGCGCTCCATCAGCAGCGCACCTCACAAATCGCCGCTTGCCACGTTTCGCGCCGGTTTGATATTTCGCCCCCATGATGATTGCTGCCGCCGGTGTGGATACGAATGCCGTGATCGCCAAAATCTGGCAGACGCTCAACGCCAACCAGGACCTCATTGCCAAGAAAGGCGTCGAGTACGCGCCCAAGGTCGCGACGGCGGCGGTGATCTTCGTCATCGGCCTGTTCGCCGCGCGCTGGCTCGGCAAGGTCACGATGCGGCAACTGATGAAGCGCGAGATGGAGCCGCCCGTCCGCATGATCCTCGTCCGCCTCGTGAAGCTGCTCGTCCTCCTGCTCACGGCGCTGATCATCGCGGACAATCTTGAAATCAAACTCCTCCCGCTCCTCGCCGGCCTCGGTGTGGTCGGCGTGGGCGTCGGTCTCGCGATGCAGGGCGTGTTGAGCAATCTCGTCGCCGGACTCACGATCATTTTCGTGAAAAGTTTTCGCGTCGGCGAATACATCGAGATCGCCGGCGTGCATGGACAGGTCGATCAGATTGAACTGTTCTCGACCACGCTGATACATCCCGACCACTCGCGCGTGGTGGTGCCGAACCGGAAAATCGTCGGCGAGATCATTCACAACTACGGCAAGCTCCGGCAGGCGCAGCTCAGCGTGGGCGTGGCCTACGACACGGATTTGAACCGCGCGCTGGAAATCATCAGCCGCGTGCTCGCGGCCAATCCGCGCGTGCTGAAAAGTCCTGCGCCGATCATCGGCACCGAGACGCTCGGCGATTCCGCGGTGGTGCTGGCGATCCGTCCGTGGGCCGCGCTGGCGGATTTTGGTCCCATGCAGATCGAGTTGAACAAGGCCATCCTGGAGGCCCTGCGCGCCGCGAACATTTCCATTCCCTTCCCGCAGCGCGAAATCCGCCTGCTGTCCGGCGGCGATTTCAAATCAGTGGCCTGAGCACAACGGCGCCTGGGAGCGCCGGCTTCCAGCCGGCGTGTTTCTGTCGGAAGAATGCGTTCGCGCCGGCAGGGATGCCGGCGCTCCCAGAACCGCTACGGCCCGCCCAGCACATCATGCCCGCCCGCGCGGCGTGTGTTCGCAATCGCGTTCGTCACGTATTGCTTCCCCCGCGCGACCGCACGCGGCAGTTGCTCTCCGCGCGCCAGCTGTGCGGCAATGGCGGCGGAAAAGGTGCAACCCGTACCATGCGTCTTCACCCCCGGCACGCGCGGACTGCGCAACAGCCACTCCGTTTCGCCATCATAAAAAATGTCCACGGACTCGCGCCCGCCGCGCAGATGTCCGCCCTTGACCAAGGCCGCGCAACCAAACCGCGCGTGCAGTTTTCGCGCCGCCTCGCGCAAATCTTCCGGTGCGCGGATGACCATTCCTAACAGCGCCTCCGCTTCGGGAACATTCGGCGTGACCAGCGCGGCGAGCGGGAACAGTTGTTGCGTCAGCGTGCGAACGGCCTCCGGTTGCAGCAGGCGCGCGCCGCTCGTCGCCACCATCACCGGGTCCACGACCAGCGGACACGAGCGTCCGCGCCAGGCGCGCGCGACCTCACGAATCAGCGCGGTCGAGTACAGCATCCCGGTCTTCGCGGCGCGCGGCGGCAGCTCCTCGAACACCGCTTCGATCTGCGCGCGCAGCATCTTCGGCGAGCACGCCTCCACGCGCGTGACGCGCCGGGGATTCTGCGCGGTCAGGCAGGTGAGGGCGCACGTCCCATGCACGCCGAGCGCCGTGAAGGTTTTCAAGTCCGCCTGCACGCCCGCGCCACCGCCGCTGTCCGAACCGGCGATGGTGAGCGCAACGGGAATTTCTGTTCGCTTCCGCACGGGAAAATTGAAGCACGGAGACGGGCCGGATTGAAATTCCAAAGTCCAAAATCCAAAGGCGGCTCGTGAATTGGAGTTTGGGTCTTGGAATTTTACTTCCCGCCCGCAACTGCCCGCTTGTTTGCCAGCCCCCTCCTTTGGCAGCATCCCGCCACTCAAATGCGAACACTGCTTTCACTCCTCGCGCTCGCGTTTTTACTTCCGGCGCGGATCCACGCGGCCATCGCCGTCGCGCCGGGCGGCAGCGGAGTCATTTCTTTCAACTCACTTCCACCCGTCAGCGAGTGGAGCACGCGCTCGCTCGCGGGAACGGAACTCACCTTCACTACCGCCGCCGCGCTCGACGCCGCCGTGCAGACGAACCGCGCCGCCATCATCACCAACGCGCCCCTCGACGGACTCGGGGCCGTGCCGCCCGGACAGAACACGCTCGCCTCCTGGAGCGGCGGCGGGACCACGGCGCTCTGGACGCGCCCCGCCGCGAACAGCGCCACGCTGCTGATGGCGACCTTGCAGAACAACACCGGCGAGAATCAGACCGTGGCCGTCATTTCTTACACGCTCGCGCAGAGCGGCACGACGCCGGCGGAGCAGGCTCCGGCACACGAAGTTTTTTACAGCCTCACGGGCGAGGCCGGAACGTGGGTGAAAATCCCCGCGCTCTCCGGCGGCACACCGGGCGCGCGCAGCGCGACGGTCTCGCTGAACGGCGTGTGGACGAACGGCGCGACGCTCTTCGTCCTGTGGGCCGACGACAACACCACTGGCGGCGTGGATCGTGGCTGGTCGCTGGACGACATCGTGTTCACAGGCCGTCCGCCACCGACACTGGAGGTGATTCCCGATGTCATCGCCGATGTGTTGCAGTTGGTCTTTTTCCACGCCCGCGGCAGCAACACCGTGCCGGGCGCGCAGCTCGTTTACTCGCTCGACTCCGCGCCCGTCGCCGCGCGCATCAACTCGACCAACGGACTCTTCCTGTGGAAAACCACCCGCGCGGACGCGGCCACGACCAACGTCATCACCATTCGCGCCGCTGACGCCGCCACGCCCTCGTCGAGCGCCACGCAGTCATTCACCGTCATCGTGCGCGACTACGTGGAGCTGTCACTGAGCAGCGTGGTGACACGCGGAGGCGAAGGGACAAACGTCCTGCTGGAAGTCGCGACCACCACGCCTCTGTCAAATTTGTTCGTGACGGTGCGCTTTCCGCCTGGCCGCCTGGACATCCCAGTGGTGATGGAGCGTTTCCTGCCATTGTTCTCAATTCTGTCCACTGGCACGCAGGCGCTGGCGCGCGTGCATTTTACTGCCGTGTCCGGCCTGCCCTCCGCGTTTGTGCCGCTGCTAGTGGAAGAACCCACCTTTGCGCGCGTGGTACCGGGCCTTGATCCCACTCTGCTGTTGAACCACGGCCGGGCCGTGGTCGTGAACCGCGAACCGCTCGTCGAAGCCTTCGCGACGAGCAACGCGCGCACGCTCGTGCTCTACGGACAGCCCGGAACCAACTATGTCGTGGAGACCGCCGCCAGCGTGGCCGGCCCGTGGCAAGCTGGTCCGAGCGTCACGCTCCCGACGTTGTTCACGACCTTCGACATCAGCGATGGCAGCAGCACCCCGGCAATTTTCTACCGCGCCCGTGAAGGAACCGCCGCGTCGGCGCTGGTCACAAGCCAGTCCGTTGCGCCGGAGAAAACTGTTGCGCCGAAGAAAGTGAAGAAGCCGAAGAAGAAAAAGTTGCCGCCCTCCCGCTTGGCGAAACCTAAGCTCACGCCGCAGCCTTGAGGCCGCGCTCCGGGGCGCTGGAAATTTCTTTGCCCCGCCAACTTCACGCGGCTTACGATCCCGCCAAGCATGGATACCATTTCGTTGGGTGAGTCAATGCAGGTCAGCCGTCTCGCCTACGGCTGCTGGCGCATTCTCGGCCACGAGGGCGTGGAGCCGAATCCCGGACGCGAGGCGGCGGCGCAGCAGGCCGTGACGGCGGCCTACGACGCCGGTTTCACCTTCTTCGATCACGCGGATGTTTATGCGGACGGCGCGGCGGAAAAAGTTTTTGGCGACGTGCTGAAGAAAGTTTCCGGGATGCGCGAGCGCGTGGTCATCACCACCAAATGCGGCATCCGGCGCAAGGGCGTGCCGAATCCTGACTCGCCGTATCGCTACGATTTCTCCGCTGATTACATCGTAAAGTCATGCGAGCAGTCGCTGGCCCGGCTGGGCGTCGAGACCATTGATATTTATCAACTGCACCGGCCCGACTACTTGATGGATCCGACGGAGGTCGCGGGCGCGTTTTCCAAACTCAAGGAGCAGGGCAAGGTGCGCGAGTTCGGCGTGAGCAACTTTCGTCCTGAACAATTCTCCGTGCTTCAGCGCGCCTGTCCGTTTCCGCTGCTCGTGCATCAGGTGGAAATCAGTTTGGCGAAACTTAGTCCATTCGACGACGGCACCCTCGATCAGTGTCTCGCGGAGAAAGTTGTTCCGCTGGCGTGGAGTCCGCTGGCGGCCGGGCGGCTCTCGGACACGCTGCCGATTGACATCAACAGCCCGGACCACGCGCGGCGCATCGGCTTGCGCGAGACGCTGGACGACATCGCGCGCGACTACGGCGTGAGCCGCACGATCATCGCGCTGGCGTGGCTGCTCAAGCATCCGGCGCGCATCGTGCCCATCATCGGCACGGCGAAACCGGAACGCATCCGCGAGGCGGCGCAGGCGGACAAGGTTCACCTGTCGCGCGATGAATGGTATCGCCTCCTGGAAGCGGCGCGCGGGGAACGGCTGCCGTGAAGAAGACAATTAGCGCGATGATCAAAAACAGTTCTTACCTCGGCGAGGGAACACGCCTTCTCCCTCACCCCGGCCCTCTCCTGCTAGGAGAGGGAGATTGGCCTTCAGTCTCCAACCATGCGAACGCGCTCGTCATCGCCCACCGCGGACTGGCTTTCTCCTTTTCCTCTGGGGCGAGATTTCGCCCGGCTGAAAGTTCGTGCCTTGATCTCCTGAACCATGAGCAGGCTCCCACAGATTCAGGAAGGCCGCCGATAATTCCTGAACCGAAATTCATCAGTGGTTTTCCTGAATCTGCGGGAAGATTCAGCGGGAGGAGACAGTCCCGCGCCATTTTCGGAGACCACATTTAGCAAAGAATCCTCAGCCATGAAGATGACACCCACACCCGCCGAACTCGGCTACCGCATGCCCGCCGAATGGGAGCCGCACGCCGGCACCTGGTTCACCTGGCCGCGCCCCGAGGGCATCAGCTTTCCCGGCAAGTACGACACGGTGCCGCCGGTGTATGCGGAATTGATCCGGCATCTCGTCGAGGTTGAGGACGTTCACATCAACGTGTGGCACGCGGAGATGGAGGCGTGGGTGCGCGGGCTGTTGCGGGAGAACAGCGTGCCGCTGGAGCGCGTGTCGTTTCATCACTTCCCGGCGTATGAACCTTGGTGCCGCGATCACGGGCCGATCTTTATCGTGCGCGAACAGGACGGACGGCGCGAGCGCGCGGTGGTGGACTGGGGTTACAATGCGTGGGGCGGCAAGTATCCGCCCTTCGACTTGGATGACGCGGTGCCGCAGCACGTCGCGAAGCTGCGCGGGCTGCCGCTCTTCTCGCCGGGCATCGTGATGGAAGGCGGTTCGCTGGAAGTGAACGGCTGCGGCACGCTCATCACCACGGAAGCGTGTCTGTTGAATCCGAATCGCAATCCCGAACTGAACAAGCAGCAGATCGAGCAATACCTCTGCGACTATCTCGGCGCGACGAACATTCTGTGGCTCGGCGACGGCATCGTGGGCGACGACACGGACGGACATGTGGACGACCTCACGCGCTTCGTGAATCCGAACACGGTGGTGACGGTGGTGGAGGAGGATCCGTCGGACTACTATTACCAGCCGCTCGAAGAATATGTGCAGCGGCTCAGCACGATGCGCGATGAGAGCATCCAGCTCTTGCGCGTGGTGGAACTGCCGATGCCGCGCCTGCTGGAGCACGAGGGCCAGCGCCTGCCTGCGAGCTACGCGAATTTCTACATTGCGAACGAACTGGTGCTGGTCCCCACCTATCGCGATCCGAATGACGGGCGCGCGGTGGAAATCTTGCAGCGTGAGTTTCCCGACCGCCGTGTGATTGGTGTTGATTCGATGGAGTTGATCTGGGGGCTGGGATCGTTCCACTGCATCAGCCAGCAGGAGCCGTTTTCTTAACCGTTCCCAATCCTGAAAGGATTGAATCCTCCAGCCCAGGGTTGCGAGTCCGCGAGCTACCCTGGGTGTGTCCACCGAAAATTCCCCCAACCCAGAAAGGGTTGTATCGCCTCTGATGCGCGATGCGTTCGTCGTTCCTTGATTCAACCCTTTCAGGGTTGATAACTCATCACGCTGGCCACCCAGCGTAGCGTCTCGGCGACGCAACGCTGGGCTGGATTATCTGAATCCTTTCAGGATTGAAATAAGACGGCCCAAGATGAGGGTTAAGATAAGGACCGAGGGCCGCTCTCCGTCACTTGGTGGTATGGGTTCAATAGCATCTCTGAGCGGTTAAAAAC
>JANOAY010000354.1:0-2743 GCA_031411375.1 Pedosphaera sp.
TTTTCACCATGCAACCGGCCCTCTGGATCAAATATCTCTTCGGTCAGGCGGAGGCGATACGCCGCGTGGCGGGCAGTCGGGCGGCGGTGTGGACCGGTCTTGCGCTCGTGCTGCTGACTTCCATCGCGCGCAATTACGACCAGACGCTCATCGCGGAGAAGCCGTTCCTGTGGTTCTTCGGTTCGCTGTTGTTTTCGTTTGTGTCAGCAACGTGGATGTACCTCGTGGTCTATAAAACCTTCGCACGGCGTTCGTCTTCCAAAGCGTGGGATGATCGCAAACCGCCTGAAGGCAGTGCGTGGCCCTCGTTCCTCGGCCTGTTCTGGATGACTGCCCCCATCGCCTGGCTCTACGCGATTCCGGTCGAACGGTTTCTGGATTCTGTTTCCGCGACGCACGCCAACCTCGCCTTGCTCGGCATCGTCTCTTTCTGGCGCGTGGTGCTGATGGCCCGCGTGCTGCAAGTGACGACGCGCGCGCCCTTCCTCATGGCGCTGTCCTGGGTTCTTTTCGCGGCCTCGGTGGAAGTGCTAGTGCTGGTTTTTTTCGGCGGCTCGTTTGCCAAGTCGATTGCGCGCGGCATGGGCGGAATGAGGAATTCACCGGAGGAAGATATCCTGATGCGGACGATGAACACAGCGTTTGGCTGGGCGTTCCTTCTGGCTCCCTTGGCGTTTATTGTGGCGTTGGCCTGGCGTCCGAAAGAATGGCTGCAATCGCTGCCATGCCCCGTGGCAAGGCGCGTGAGTTGGATAAGCCTGCTGGTGATCGCGGTGGTTTGGATCGGCCTCGCCGTCGCACCGCAGCGTGAACTCGCGAACAACGTGGCGGTGGAGCGTTTGCTGGAATCCGGCCAGACGCGCGCCGCGCTGGATTATCTGGCCGCGCGCCAGCCCGGTGATTTCGCCCCGGCGCGCGCGCTGCCGCCCAAGCCATTTGAGCGCGAAGTGTTCACCCAACTGCCCGCCTGCTTTGGCGTGGTGCAGACGAACGATCCACCGTGGGTGCGCGCGCTGTTGTTGTCCAAACTCGACGCGATGATAATGCACACGGGGCCGCGCTGGAGCCGTCGGCCAATTGACCCGGCCACACCGCGTGGCAAACGTGTGCAGGACACCTACGTAGCACTGAACGCGTATGGCCCCAGGGGCGAAGGCTTGCATCAACTTTTGGAAGGGCTGGCGCGTTTTCCTGAAGGTAAGATTTGGTTGGCCACGAATTCAGTTTTCGTCGAAGGAATTTTCCTAACCCTCAACATGCCTGTAATACGGCCATCTCACCTTTCAAAATCTGAATCAGAGCAGAGGGCGGACTGGCTCACTCTTTCAAACTATTTGCACCTTCATTTCGCCACCAACGGCATGCTGCGTTCCGCTGCCGCCCCGTTACCCGCCGCGCCCACGCCATGAAAATCGGCCTCATCGCCATGAGCGGCGTGCGCGTGCGCACGGCGGAACTCGCGGCGCTGGGCGTGACTCTGCCGGGGTTTGTGCGGCGCGGGAAAACCATCGCGTCGCTGCCCAGCCTTGGCTTGCTCACGGTCGCCGGGCTCACGCCGCCGGAGCATGAGGTGGAATACATTGAACTCGACGGTCTCGCGAACTTACCCGCGCTCGGCGATTACGATCTCGTCGGCATCTCCTCGCTCACGGCGTCCATTCACGATGCGTATCATGTCGCTGACGAATTTCGTCGGCGGGGCGCGAAGGTCGTCATGGGCGGGCTGCATGTTTCCTGTCTGCCGGATGAAGCGCTGGCCCATTGCGACGCAGTGGTCATCGGCGGCGCGGAGGGCGCGTGGCCCCGGTTGCTGGAGGACGCGGCGCGCGGTGAATTGCAACCGCGCTACGAGGGCGCGTGGGATGGCGTGTTCACTCCGGCGCTCTACGCGCGTCCGCGTTTTGGTCTGCTGCGGGCGCACGGCTACAACCGGCTGACGGTGCAGACGAGCCGGGGTTGTCCGCGTCACTGCGAATTCTGCGCGGCGAGTTTGCTCATCACGAAGCGGTTCAATCAGAAGCCCGTCGCCCTCGTGCTCGAAGAAATTCGCGCGGCGCAACAAGGCGGCAGGCAAACCTTCTTCGAGTTCGCTGATGACAACACGTTTCTCAATCACGCGTGGAGCCGGGAGTTTCTTCGCGCGTTGATTCCCGAACAGTTGCGCTGGTTCACGGAGACCGACGCTTCCGTGGCCGATGATCCAGAACTGTGCGATCTGCTAGCCGAGGCGGGGTGCCGGCAGTTGCTCATCGGCTTCGAGAGTCCGCGCGCGGGCGACTTGGGCGGCATGGATCCGGTGGACTGGAAGCGCCGCGTCGCGCCGGAAGCGTCGCGCGTAGTGGACGTGTTGCAATCGCGCGGCGTGAGCGTGAACGGCTGTTTCATCCTCGGGCTCGATACGCACACGACGGAAATTTTCCCCGCCATTCGTGATTTCGTGCGGTCGTCAGGACTGGCGGAAGTTCAAGTGACCGTGCTGACGCCATTCCCCGGCACGCCACTTTACGCGCGTCTGCTGCGTGAGGGACGTTTGCTCTCCGAACGGTTCTGGGATCGTTGCACGCTCTTCGATGTGAACTTCCGCCCCGCGCGCATGACGGTGGAGGAACTGGAGAGCGGGCTGAGGTGGCTGTTCAGTGAACTTTACTCGAAGAAGGAAACGGCGGGGCGGGTGCGGGCGTTTGTTCGCTCGGCACGGGCTTCGGTTCAGACGCAACAATAGTGGGGCAGCCGTCCCGGCTGC
>JANOAY010000355.1:0-2497 GCA_031411375.1 Pedosphaera sp.
TCCAGCCTGTCTCCAGCAAATGAAAAATGAGGATCATGGTTCCCGCGCCCTGCTTCATGGTTTGCCGACACGAGGTTGGAAAACCTCGCAACCTGCCGGCAGGAAGGTCGGCGTTACGTAGCGCCGGATTTCCAGCCGGCAGGTTGAGACACATTCCTGTGTCGTGGCCACGAGGAGTTTCACCGCGATGATTCCCTGGCGTCATTTCAAACTCCGCCGCTGGCTTGCGGTTGCCGCCATTTTTTTTCTCGTGCTGGTCGTCGTGCTGGCGACGTGCGATGAACCCATCCTTTCCGTGACTTCCAAACTGCAAACCGCCGACGTCATCGTGGTGCTGGGCGGCGAACCCGTGGTGCGCGCGGAGCACGCGGCGCGGCTTGCCACGAACGGGCTGGCCCCGCGCGTCATCGTCTCCGGGCGCGGCGACTGTGAGAGCAACCGGCGCGTCATGGTGCAGCGCGGCGTGGCCGCGAAACGCATCGAGCTGGAGTGCGCCTCGCGCAGCACGCAGGAGAACGCCTTGGAGACGGTGAAGCTGCTGCGCGCGCAGAAATGCCGGCGCGTCATCATCGTGACCTCGTGGTTTCATTCGCGGCGGGCGTTGAGTTCGTTTCGGAAGTATGCGCCGGAGATTGAGTTCCTGTCCGCGCCGGTGCCGCGCACCAAGCCGTGGAAATTTGAGCGCGGCTACATCGCGAGCGAGTATTTGAAAACCGTGGCCTACGCGCTGCGCTATGGCATCTGGCCGACGGTGCGTTCATGAATTCCTCTGTTCCAGTTCACGCGGACGCATCGCCCGCTGGGTTCTTCCGGTGGCCGGTGGTTGTGGCGTTAGCCGTTCTCGCCTTCGTCTGGCTGCGTTTGATTTTGCACCTGCGCGTGGTGTGGACGGTGGACGAGCAATATGCCTACGGGTGGGCGGTGCCGTTCCTGTGCGCGCTGCTGTTCTGGAGGAGGTGGGCGGGAGGGACTACGGGACTACGGGACTACGGGACCACAGGACTGGCGAGTCCCGTGGTCCCGTGGTCCCGCGGTCTCGCGGTCCCGCTGTCCTGCGGTCTCGTAGTCCTGTCCTTTCTGGTCACCCGCCTCGTCGAGGAAGCGAATCCCGACTGGCGGCTCGTGAGCTGGGCGCTGGCCTTGGAAGTGACCGGGCTGTCGCTGGCGTTTCTGTTTCTGTCCGGCGGAGTGCGCGCGCTGAAGCGGTTCGCGTTTCCCATTTTGTTCTTCCTCGTGGCCGTGCCGTGGCCGACGCCCATCGAGCAGCCGCTCATTCAACTGCTCACGCGCGGCATCGTGGCGGTGACGGTCGAACTGTTGAACGCGCTCGGTTTCCCCGCGCTCACGCATGGCAACGTGATCGAGACGGCGGGCGGCTTCGTGGACGTGGACGAGGCGTGCAGCGGCATCCGCTCGCTCCAGGCGGCGCTGATGCTCGCGCTGTTCTTCGGCGAATGGCGGCGGCTGAACACGGCGCGGCGTGTGACGTTGCTCGGCGTCAGCTTCGCGCTGGCGTGCGTCTTCAATCTCGCGCGCACGCTCACCCTCGCGCTGGTGGCCACGAAGCAAGGCTCGGCGGCCGTCGCGCGCTGGCACGATCCGGCAGGCGTGACCATTCTGCTCGGCTGCTTCTGCGGCGTGTGGGCGGCGGCGACGTGGCTGGCCAGGGATTCAACGCCAAGACGCCAAGGCGCAAAGGCGCAAAGTGAAGACACTGGTGCTCAACTTTCTGAATCTGCTTCTCCTCTCCGCGCCTTTGCGTCTTGGCGTCTTGGCGTTAATCCCTTTTTCATCACCACCTTCGTGCTCCTGCTGCTCGCGGGCGAAATCGCGATCCGCCTTTGGTACGCCAGCGCGCCGCGCGTGGTAACGGCGGAGTGGCGCGCGGAATTTCCGCGCGGGGAATCCAGTTTCAAAACCGTGGACCTGCCCGCCGCCGCGCGGGAAATCCTGCGCTACGACGCTGGCGATTCCGCGTCGTGGCGCAGCGCCGACGGCACGCGCTGGCAGATGATTTACCTGCGCTGGGAACCGGGCCGCACCGCCACCACGCTGGCCCGCAATCACACGCCGGAAATCTGCCTGCCTGCCGCCGGGAAAAATCTGCGCGACATTTCAGACGTGTCGCGCGTGGAGGCCGCAGGCTTGTCGCTGCCGTTCCGTTGCTACACGACCGAGCAGGGCGGGCGTCCGCTCTTCGTCTTCTATTCGTTGTGGGAGGACGGCGCGGCCGAGCAGCGCAACGTGACGGAACTCCTCACGCGCGGTGCGCGCCTCGCCGCCGTGCGCGAACGCCGCCGCAATCCCGGCCAACGCGTCCTGCAAATCGGCCTCTGGGGCGCGCGCGACGCGGCGCACGCGGAGGAACTGCTGCGCGCCGAATTGCCGAAGTTGCTGAAGGTGATGCCGTGATCACGCTCGACGCCAGCGTCCCTGGAGCGCGGACTTTCCAGTCCGCAGCAACGTGGGACGTTCCGAGGTTTTCGACGGGTTGAGC
>JANOAY010000356.1:0-6804 GCA_031411375.1 Pedosphaera sp.
CCACCGCGCCGGGTTGAGGCGCTCCATCGCCCGGCGCGGTGGGGACACCGCGCCCTACCCATCGCTGGAGCAACCAGGACGTGAAAGCCAGTCCGCCAATCAACGCCAGCGATCCAGCGCCGAAAAAGAAACCGGCGTTCGATGTTTCGCCGCTGATAAAAGCCCACGCGACGATGAGGACAACGAAGGTGAGTGAGACGCAGGCGACGATGGAGGCGCGGAATGCCCGACGCGCGAAGGAGCGCGGACCGCCGAGTCCGCGTGTTTCCGAACCAGTTACGTTCGCGCGGACATGGCTGTCCGCGCTCCCATCGCCCGCCAGCAGCGCGCGCGCGGGCTGCCGCGCCTGCTTGCGCAGCACAAACCAAATCGTAACCACCGCCACCAGCGTCCCGCTGATGAGTCCGATCAAAATCGTGACGGGCGAAGCGTGAAACGTCAGCGCACTGGTGTTCGTGGCGCTGCGCCACACGGTCGTGAGTCCATGCAGCATGGCGCGCGCGTAATAAATTCCGCCCACGACTCCAATCACACTGCCGACGAAAGCCAGCGCCGCGCCTTCGAGCAGAAAAATTCTCCGCACCTGTTTCGCGCGGAAGCCCAGCGCCAGCAGCGTGCCGATTTCCGCCGCGCGCTGCTCGATGCCGAATTGAAACAGCAGCGCCATCAAAATGAGCGCCGCGCCGATGAGGAAAAAGCTGAACCCGATGAACAGCCCGCCGAAATCCTGCGACTGCGACGCGGCGCGCAGCGCTTCCTCGCGCACGGGGCGAAAGGCTAGGCTCAATTCCGAGGGCTGAATCGCCGCGCGCAGCGGCTTCGCGATGTCGGCCCGAGCCGATTCCGCCGACACGCCGGCCGGCACGGGCCAGCGCATGGCGGTTAATTTTCCGAAGCGATTGGCCCACATCGCCTGCCCGGCTGCGAGCGAGATGAACGCCTTCGGCGTGCCGCGATACTGTTTCCAGTAATCATCATCCTTCGGACGAATCTTGTGCGTGAGCGGAAAGCCTGCGTCCCAGTCCTGCGTGGTCTCGGCTTTGGCGATGCCCGGAAACTCCGGCATGAGCGCGCGATCCGCATGCACCCCGGCGAGCGGCACGATGCCGCGCACGCGAAAACGGTTGGTCCGCTCGACGAGTTGCGCACCCGTGTCGGCGAGAAAATAGGTCAGAAGAATTTCGCCGCCGACCTGCACCTGCAAGTCATCGGCGAGCCATTGGTTGACGACAATCTCGTCGTCTCGCAGATCGGCAGGCGTGAGCGGCGCACCGGCGGCGGTGACCATGGAATACGACGTGGCGTTTGTTCCGGCGCGCAGCAGATTGACCAGATACGTCAGCACGGGCCGCGCGTTGCTCGTCGTGGCGAGAGAGGCGCGAGCGACTGGTTCATCGAGGAAAACTCGATCCGTGCTCAACGCCACTTCGCCGTTGGTCGTGGTGAGAGCGAGTTGAAAATCTTCGATCTGCCAGGGAATAGCCGGTGCATTGGTGACGCTGACATCGGGCGAAGCCGTCAGCAACAGGTTGGCCTTCCCGGCAATGCCCAGTTCGCGCGCGAGATAGTCGTGCGGCAGGAAGGCGTTGCGCGGCGGCACCTGATTGGCCCGAAGGCTGAAGTTGCCCAACTGCCCGTCCTCGACAACCGCGCCAACCCGCAGGCGCAGCGCGATGGCGGAATCGCTTTGCGGAGTGATGGGCGCGTCCTGCGAGAGGGCAGATGGTTTGCGCAGACGCAGGATTAATTCATCACCGGGTCGGGCGCGCAGTTGGGTGGCGAGCGCCTGATTGAGAATCAGCGGAGCACCGTTGGTGATCGCAGGAGCTGTGGCGGCGGCGAGACGCCAAAAGTTCGAAGTCACGCCCAGAACTTGCACATCGTTCGCCCGCGCCTCCCCATCCTGACGCACTGCGGTACCCGACAAAGCAATCAGAGCGGTGTTAATTGAGCCATCATTAACCGGCAACTCCTCAGCCAGCGCGGCGCGAAAGAGCCGGTCTCCGCCAGTCAACGCCTGGGTCACGCGACCAAGCCTTTGCAGCGCGCGCTCGCGCAAACTTTCGCGCACCGAATCACCCACGATGAGCGCGCCGAGGAGCGCCGCGCTGCCAATGGCCGCGCCGAGCACGACGCCGAGATGCGCGCGCCAATGAAAGCGCAGGCTGCGCTGGATGAGGGTGCGGATGGTCATCGCTGCACCAACTGGCTGTTTTGAATCTCAAACACCCGGCCCATCTGTTGCGCCAGGTCAAGCGCGTGAGTCACGACGATGAGCGTGACATTTTCCTCGCGGTTCAATTCGCCGAGCAACTTCGCAAGTTCATCGGCGGAGGCGCGGTCGAGCGCGCCGGTCGGTTCGTCGGCGAGGAGGAGTTTCGGTTGATTGATGAGCGCGCGCACCACGGCCACGCGCTGGCGTTCGCCGCCGGAAAGCTGGCCGGGGCGGTGGTGCGTGCGCTCGCTGAGGCCGACGCGTTTGAGCAGGCGCTCGGCGCGTTGCTCGGCACCGTTCGCAGTGGGCGAATTTTTCTCCGCCAACGTGGGCACGAGCACGTTCTCCCAAACGGTGCAGTGCGGGAGCTGGTGATGGGACTGAAAGATAAAACCGATCTCGCGGTTGCGGATCGCAGCGAGCGCCCGCTCGTCCTGCGCGCTTAAGTCCTTTCCGTCCAGCCACACGCGCCCGGAGTCGGCGTGATCGAGCGTGCCGATAATGTTGAGCAGCGTGCTTTTGCCGCAACCGCTCGGCCCGACGATGGCGAGCGATTCGCCGGCGGCGACTTCGAGCGACACGTCGCGCAGCACCGGCAAGGGCTCGCGGCCTTCCGCGGCGCGGTAGCTCTTGCTGACGTTTTCCAGTTTCAACAACGGTGCGGCCATGCGCTACTTGGTGACACAACCGGGGAGAAACACCAAATCCCAAACTTCAAACTCCCAATAAATCCTATGGGCCAAGGGAGGCGTGGTGGAAGTGGTCGCGCTGCTACCACTCGCCCGCGTTCAGCGGGCGTCTGGGCGAACGGACAACTTGCTAAATGTGTTAGTCAATCCTGCGTGCTGCTCTGCGCGGCGCGACTGGTCGCAGCGCGACCAGTTCCACCACGCCTGTTGAATGAATGCGCGTTCGCCCCGTCCATTCCACCCGACATGATTTTCGCCAAAGTTCGTTTTGTTTGCGCCGCGCTTTCGTTCAGCGCGGCTCTCGCCTTCGCCCAAACTCCACAAACGCCCAAAGCCGAGCCGAAGAAAGAGCAGACGCCCACGCCATCCGGCGAGCAGGTGGACGGGCCTTTCCGCAAGGTGATCCTCGACGCGGATCAGGAAGTGGATGGCAAGTGGCAGGACACGGTAAAAGACCCGATGGAGATCGCCGTGGCGGCGGATGGTCGCGTTTTCATCGCGGAACGCGCGGGGGCGATCAAAATGTGGAAGCCCGACACGAAGAAGTCGGTGACCATCGCAAAGATCAAAGTCTTCGACGGGCTGGAGGACGGGATGCTGGGCATTGCGCTCGATCCGAACTTCACGAAGAACGGCTGGGTTTATCTAAATCACTCGCTGCCCGAGACGACCAAGGGGCCGAATGGCAAAACCGGCATCATCCGCGTGTCGCGCTACACGCTCGTTGGTGAATCGCTCGACTTGGCATCCGCGAAGGCTGTGATCGACATCCCGACGCAACGCGATGAGTGCTGCCATGTCGGCGGCTCGCTGGGCTTCGACAAGGACGGCAACCTCTACATCGCCATTGGCGACAACACGAACCCGTTCGACTCGGATGGTTTTTCTCCGCACGACGAACGCGCCGGACGCGCGCCCTGGGATGCGCAGAAATCTTCCGCGAACATGAATGATCTGCGCGGCGGCATCTCGCGCATCCACCCGGAGACGGACGGCACTTACACCATTCCGAAGGGCAATTTGTTTCCGCCCGGCATACCGGGCACGCGCCCGGAAGTTTTCGTGAAAGGCACGCGCAACGGCTACCGCCTCTCCGTCGATCCGCGCACGAGCGTGCTTTACTGGGGCGACGTGGGGCCGGACGCGGGCGGCCTCGATCCGAAGCGCGGACCGGGCGGATTCGACGCGGTGATGCAGGCGAAGAAGCCGGGGTTCTTCGGCTGGCCGTATTCGCGCGGCGACAACAAGCCGTATGCGAAGCAGGATTTCGCCGCGCGCGCGAAATACGCGAAGGAGAAAGCCGCGTATGACAAGGCGAAGTCCGATTCCGCCAAAGCCCACGCGGCCTACGACAAGTTGGTGAAGGAACTGGCGGCCAGGAATGATCCGAACGCCATCGTGCCGGCCAAGCCCGCGCCCTTCACGGAGAAGCCGCCGGTTTCTCATCTGACAGGCGACGCCACCTTCTTCGACCCGCTGCAGCCCGTGAACAATTCGCCGAACAACACGGGCGTCAAAAATCTTCCGCCCACGCAACCGGCGTTCATCTGGTATCCGGGCAGCGCGTCGGCGCGATTCCCGGTCGTGAACGGCGGCGGCGGACGCACCGCGATGGCGGGGCCGGTTTATTATTACGACGAGAAGAATCCGTCGAAGACGAAGCTGCCGAAGGAGTACGACCACACGCTGTTCATCTACGAATGGTCGCGCAACTGGATCATCGCCGTGCATCTGGACGAGAACGAAAACATCGCCAAGAACGCCGATGGATCGCTGCGCATGGAACGCATCGCGAAGAACATGACCTTCAAGCGCCCGATGGACATGGAACTAGGCCCAGACGGCTGCCTCTACATCGCCGAGTTCGGCACCGCGTGGGGCAACAACAAGGACACGCAGATCGTGCGACTGGAATACACGGGGCAGTAAGGCTCATTTTTTGATGAGGTAATGGGGCAGCCGTCTTGGCTGCCCCATTACCATTTGTCGAGGAACCCGAAGCTGAAAAATCTTCCGGCTCGCCGCGCGCTTGCTATTCTCGCCGCCGATGTCCGCTGAATTTCGCCAACTGCTCGACTCCACGATTGCCCACCTGGAATCACTCCGGGCGGACGGCACGCAATTCGTCCCGCTCGAAGCCGACACCATGCGAGCCTTGAACGCGGGCCTCACCGCCGCACCAAAGTCCGCCGCAGTTGGAGCGCCGGCCTCCGGCCCGGCTCGATCACCCCAACCAGCCGCGCCCGTCGCGCCCGTCATTCAACCTCCACCCGCGCCCGCACCCGCTCGCGTCATCACCGAAGTCCGAGCTGCCTCACCGGAAAAAATTCAAGCCATCGCCGAACTGCGCGAGCGCGCCATGCAGTGCATGAAGTGCGCGAACCTTGCCGCCACGCGCACGAACGTCGTCTTCGGCGTGGGAAGCATTGATGCGGAACTCATGTTCGTGGGCGAAGCGCCGGGGGCGGATGAAGACGCGGCGGGCGAGCCGTTCGTCGGCGCCGCCGGGCAATTGCTCACCAAGATGATTGGCGCGATGGGACTCACGCGCGACCAGGTGTACATCGCGAACATTCTCAAGTGCCGGCCCGACATGCCGCGCGGCAGCAGCGGCAACCGCAAGCCCACGCCGGAAGAAATGCAGACGTGCATCCCGTATCTCCACGCGCAGATTGATCTCATCCAGCCCAAGGTGCTCGTGGGACTCGGCGGCACGGCGATGGAGGGGCTGCTCGGCAAGTCGGGCATCACCAAGCTGCGCGGCCAGTGGCACACCTATCGCGGGATTCCGCTCATGCCGACCTATCACCCGGCCTACCTGCTGCGCAACCAGTCCAACGCCGAGAAGCGCCGGGTGTGGGAGGACCTGCTGGCGGTGATGGAAAAGCTTGGCCTGCCGATCAGCGAAAAGCAGCGCGGGTATTTTGCGCGGGCTTGAGTTTGCCGATCGGAATCCCCGCTTGACCCTACAGCAGCCGATCGCTAGTTTCCGCGCCGTTAAATGCAAAATCTGGTTCGACAAATCGTTCTGCTGGTCGTCGTCGTAGGCGACGCCGTGGGCGCTTGTCGAAGCTAGAACGATTTCGACAACAACCCACGGCTGGAAACGGTCGTGGGTTTTTTATTGCCCGCGCCGGGCCGCCGATTAACAAAGAGCAAAGCCATGAGTAAAAACGTGCAGTCAGCAGCGAAGAAACCGAAGACGCAACGCGCCGAAGTCGGCCAGGCCATGTTTGGCCGCGACATTTTCGTGGAGGCGCTGGAGCGCGCCGGTTGCGAAGTCATCTTCGCGTACCCCGGCGGCGCGAGCATGGAAATCCACCAGTCACTCACGAAGTCGAAGAAGATTCGCACCATCCTGCCGCGCCATGAGCAGGGCGGCTCGTTTGCGGCGGAAGGTTACGCGCGCGCGACGGGCAAGGCCGGCGTGTGCATGGGCACGAGCGGTCCCGGCGCGACGAACCTCGTCACGGCCATCGCCGATGCGTATCTCGATTCCACGCCGCTCATCGCCATCACCGGCCAGGTGAACCAGAACATGATCGGGCGCGGCGCGTTTCAGGAGACGGACATCATCGGCGTCACGCTGCCCATCGTGAAGCACAGCTACCTGATCACGGACATCAACGACATTCCGCGCATCGTGCGCGAAGCGTTCTACCTCGCGGAGTCGGGACGGCCCGGCCCGGTGGTGATTGATTTTCCGAAGAACATTCAGCAGGCGAAGGCGCAGCCCGTGTGGCCGACGGAGGAGCAGATCAAGAAAGGTTTGCGCGGCTACAACCAACCGGACTTGAAGGCGGACGATGTGGCGTTGAATGAAATCATCGGCCTGATCGAGAAGGCCGAGCGGCCGGTGATTTACGCGGGCGGCGGCATCATCACCAGCGGCGCGGCGGA
>JANOAY010000357.1:0-1929 GCA_031411375.1 Pedosphaera sp.
GAAAAAATTCGGCCACAGCATCAGCAGCGATGTCCGCCGTCCGCTCTATTGGAATCTTTTCTCCGGCGCGTTCGGTCACACTTACGGCCATCACTCCGTCTGGCAGATGTGGTCGCCGGGCAAGGGGCCGATCAACAACCCGCTCATGCCGTGGTTCGAGGCCATCAACCAGCCCGGCGCGGCGCAAATGCAGCATGGCCGCGCGCTCATGGAGTCGCGTCCTTTCCTCACGCGCATTCCCGACGATTCCATCATCGCGAGCAATCGTGTGCCCACGTCCATTCCCGGCGCGGGCCGCTACCGTTTCGTCGCGACGCGCGACACGGACGGCACCTACGCGATGGTGTATGCGCCGGTGGGTCGGGCCTTCAAGGTGCGGATGGACGCGATCAAAGGGGAACAGGTGAAAGCGTGGTGGTTCAATCCGCGCGACGGCAAGGCCACCGCTATCGGCTCCTTTGAGAACAAGGGCGAACGCGAGTTCACCCCACCGGACAAGGGAGAAATGATCGACTGGGTGCTCGTGCTCGACGACGTGGCGAAGAAGTATCCCGCTCCCGGAAGCCAGAGTTTCAACTAATCACCCCATGCGACCAACCACCCTCATTGCTCTGCTGTATGGATTCACGGTTCTGCTGAGTCACTCCGCCGCTCCGAAGTTCCCGCTCCAGGTCAGCGAGAACCGCCGGCATCTGGTGGACCAAGGCGGCACGCCGTTCCTTTACCACGCCGACACGCCGTGGATGCTCTTCACGAAACTCACCGAGCCTGAGGCGAAGGAATACATCGCGCGGCGCAAGGAACAGGGCTTCACCGCACTTCAAGTGATGCTGACCGGCTTTCTCGGCATGACGAATCTGGCGGGAGAACTTCCCTACGCCGGCACGCCGCCGGAACAGGCCTTCGCCCAGCCGAACGAGAAGTTCTTCGCGCATGTGGAGCGCGTCGTGGCCGAGGAGCAACGGCAGGGCGTGCTCCTCGCCATCGCGCCAGCCTGGTCGGGCTGCTGCGGCGAAGGCTGGGCGGGCAAGGAGAAGGACGGCGCGCTCAAGCCGCTGAACAAAAACGGCGTGGAGAAGTCGCGCGCGCTGGGTCGCTGGCTGGGCAACCGTTACGGCAAGTTCGACAACGTGCTGTGGATTCTCGGCGGCGATAACGATCCCAACAACGCCCGCGCGGAAATCCGCGCGCTCGGTCTCGGCTTAAAAGACACCGCACCGCAACAGCTCATCACGTATCACGCGGCCTCGACGCATTCGAGCACCGACGTCTGGCCGGCGGACGAGCGCTGGCTGGATGTCACGATGGTCTATTCCTACTTTCGCGGCTTCAACAAGGCGTGGAACAAGAACCAGCCGGACATCTACGAAGTGAGTCACGCTGAGTTCGCCAAGATTCCGGTGCGCCCGTTCTTCCTCGGCGAATCCACCTACGAAGGCGAGCACGGCGCATGGGGCAGCGCCGTGCAGGCGCGCAAGCAGGCCTATTGGTGTCTGCTGGGCGGCGGCTTCGGCCACGCCTACGGTTCCCCCAATTGGAACTTCCCCAAGAACTGGCGCGAGGTGCTCGAACTCCCCGGCGCGAACAGCTTGAAGCATCTTCGCACGCTCCTCGAATCGAAACCGTGGTGGAAGCTCGTGCCCGACGTGAACAACGTCGTCGGAGTCGAAGGCCGCGGCCCGTTCGCCACGAACGACTACGCCGTCACGGCGCTGGCGGATGATGGTTCTTTCGCCCTGAGTTATCTCCCCACGAAGCGAGCCATCACCATCGACCTCACAAAAATCTCGGGCGAAAGCGTGAACGCGAGCTGGTTCAATACACTCACAGGCTACACAAAACGCATTGGCGAAAACACCTACCAGAAGAGCCACACCAACGAGCCACCCGACGACGTCGATAGGGTGCTAGTGCTCGATATCTCGGCCA
>JANOAY010000358.1:0-5069 GCA_031411375.1 Pedosphaera sp.
GAAATTCTGAATCGTCCTTCCGCTGCGTGGCCCGGCGCGCGCGGAGCGACGACGCCCCACCGCCCTTGGTTCTTCGGCATTGAAAACAGAGTTGAGATGCCCCTCTGTCTTTCTCCGCCTCAACTTCCGCGTAACGCCCGCGTCGCGCCTTGCGTCTGGGGCTGCGAATCATCTTCCTGTCCGTGGCGCATGACGCGCGACGCCGGGAACCAACAAACAAAAATAAGTTATGAAGAAAGCATTGGTCGCACTCGTGATGGGTGCAGTTCTCTCCCTCGCGGTGGCGGAAGTCCGCGCAGCGGACAAAATCACCGGCACCTGGTCGTGGGCGCAGCAGCGGCGCGGTGGTGGCGGCGGCGCCGAACCCGCTGCGGACGCTCCCGTTCGCAAGACGACCCTCAAACTCAAGGCCGACGGCGAGAAACTCACCGGCACCATCGCGCAGCCGATGGGCGGACGCGGCGGCGGTGGCGGCGGCGGCGCGGCGGCGGCTCCAACTCCCACGGAAATCTCGGACGGCAAGATCAAGGGCGACGAGATCTCCTTCAGCGTGAAGCGCGAGTTCAACGGCAACGCCATCGTCATGAAATACAACGGCAAGGTCGAAGGTGACAAAATCACCGGCAAGATCGAGGCTCCGGGCCGCAACGGCGGCGAACCCACGTCCCGCGACTGGACGGCCACGCGCGAAGCAGCGGAGAAGGCTCCCGAGAAAAAATAGTTTTTAGAAATTCACCAACGCCCGCCGGGTCACTCCGGCGGGCGTTTTTTCTTGGTGACGGAGCGCGGGTTTTCAACCCGCAGCAACGTGAAATGGAGAGCGGTGCTGGTAAGCTCTCACGCCCTCGACTGGTGGACATGGCTGCGGGTTAAAAGCCCGCGCTCCGTCCAAAGATTTTTCTCCGCCCCGCCCTGCCCGCCTGCTTACTCTCCGCGCCCTGTGAAGAAGCAATCAATTGTCACTTTGGACTTGGAAGGCGTGCTGGTGCCGGAAATCTGGATCGCGTTCGCGGAAAAGACCGGCATCGAAAAGCTGCGCCTCACCACCCGCGACATTCCCGACTACGACGTGCTGATGCGCGGACGCCTCGCCATTCTCGACGAGCACAAGCTGAAGCTGGGCGACATCCAGGAAGTCATCGGCACCCTGCGCCCGCTCGATGGCGCGAAGGAATTTCTCGACGAACTGCGCCGCCTCACCCAGGTCATCATTCTCTCGGACACCTTCGAGGAATTCGCCCAACCGCTGATGCGCCAGCTCAACTGGCCCACGATTTTGTGTCACTGCCTCGAAGTGGACGCGACCGGGCGCATCGTGAATTACAAGATTCGCACGCCCGAGCAGAAGCAGAAGACCGTGGCCGCGCTCAAGCTGCTCAACTACAATGTGGTGTCCGCCGGCGACTCCTTCAACGACACGGCCATGCTCGCCGAGGCGCACGCGGGTTTCCTTTTTCACGCACCGGAGAACATCAAGCAGCAGTTCCCGCAGTTCCCCGCGCTCGACGGCTTCGACGACTTGCTGGCGCGGATCAAAGCGGCGTTGTGAACGGCTGAAGGCAACAAACGTCCGTCCGCCATTCCCTCTCCTCGCGAGGCACGAGTGAGGAGAGGGTTAGGGAGAGGAGCCAGCCGAGAAAGTTTCAAGTGCCGTCGTGTGCATCCGGCCGCCTCCTCTCCCCGGCCCTCTCCTCCATTCCGAATGGAGGAGAGGGAGTCCGAATTACTTCAGCAAAAACTCCCGGTAGAACTGGATCGTGGCGAGAAACTGGTAGTCCGCGTTGCGCTTCTTCGCGAAGCCGTGGCCTTCGTCCTTCGCCATCAGATACCAGACCGTGCCGCCGTTCTCGCGGATGGCTTTCACCATCTGCTCCGCCTCCGTCACCGGCACGCGCGGATCGTTTTTGCCCTGCACCACGAAGAGTGGCTTGGTGATTTTCTTCACGTTGGTCGTGGGAGAAATTTTTTCGAGGAACTCCGCCATCTTCGGATCGCGCTCGTCGCCGTATTCCACGCGGCGCAAATCGCGGCGGTAATCCTGCGTGTTCTTCAGGAAAGTCAGGAAGTTCGAGATGCCCACCACGTCGATGCCGCAGCGCAGCGAATCCGCGTAATGCTCCATGCACGCCAGCGACATGTAGCCGCCGTAGCTGCCGCCTGTGACCGCGATGCGCGCGCCGTCCAGCGCCGCGTCGCGCTTGATGAAGTCCAGCACCGCCGCGATGTCCTTCACCGAGTCCTCGCGCTTGAAACCGTTGTCGAGCGTGACAAACGTTTTTCCATAACCCACCGAGCCGCGCACATTCGGGAAGATCACCGCCACGCCCAGCTCGTTCAGAAAGTAATTGTTCCGCGCCTGAAAGATGGGGCGCGACTGTCCCTCCGGCCCGCCGTGGATGTTCACGATGACCGGACGCTGGCCCGGAAACTTCTTCGGGTCAGGGCGATAGACGAACGCGGAGATTTGCAATCCGTCGAAGCTCTTGAGCTTCACCAGTTCCGGCTCCACGAACTGCTGCGCGTCCAGCCCGCCCGTCTCGCTCTCCGTCCATCGCTCGATCTTCCCGGTTTTCACGTCCACCGAGTAAGCGTCGTTCGGCGACTTGGCAGAGACGAAGTTGAAGCCGAGATCGCGTCCGTTCTCATGCCATTCCAGTCCCGAGGGAATGCCCAGCGGCAGCTTCGGCGCTTTTAATTCCTTGCCCGACTTCGCATTCATCACATGCAGCACGCCCACGCCGTCCTCGTTCAGGATGTAGGCGATGGTGTTGCCGTCGGGCGACAACTCAAATTCGTCCACGTCCCACTTCGCCTTCTCCGTCAGCACGCGAAGAATCTTCCCGCTGAAATCCATTTCCACGAGGCGCTGGAACTCGGCGTCCTTGTCTGTCGTGGCCATGATGGTTTTGCCACTCCCGGAGAACCGTGCGTTGCCGTAAGCCACGCCTTTCTCGCCCGCCGGCGTGATCGACGCGGTGGCTCCGCTCCGGATGTCGAGGAGATACAAATGGCTTTCATTCACCGAGACATACTGGCCGAGCAGTAACGTCTCTCCATCGTGTGACCAATCCTCAACGCTCCAACCGCCGCCGCTGACTTCGTGCAACAGTTTCGCGCTCTCGGGTTTCAGCGGATCGATCAGCCACACGTCGTTGTCCTTGCCGGTGCGCTTGGTGGACGTGTAGGCCAGTTGCTTCCCGTTGCGCGACCAGCGCGCGCCGGTGTTGCGCGACTTGCCATCCGTCAGCAGCGTGATGCGCCCGTCCGCCACGTCGTAGCGATAGAGTTGGAAAAACTCGCCGCCCCCCGTGTCCTGCGAGAACACGATGCGCGCGCCCGTCTTCGGCTGGAAACGCCCGCCGCCCACCGGCTCAGGCAGAAAGGTGAGTTGCTTGCGCGCCGCGCCGGGCGACTTAACCAGATGCAACTGCATCGAATCCGCGAAGCGCGTGGTGATGAGCAACTCGCGCCGCTTGGGATGCCACGAGTTGAACCCCGCCGCACGGAATTCCATGTAGCGCCCCGCGTCCGCGCGCAACTCCGCCGGGAACGCCGGCACGCCCTCCACCACGAGATTGTCCGGCACCTGGGCGAAAAGATTCGTCATCATCAAAGTTGCTGCGAGCAAAGGAGCCGTTGCTTTCATGGGGTGAATTCAAGCACACGAAACTTTCCCGATGCACGCGAATCTTGCGGAGGAAGGAGCGCGGACCGCCGAGTCCGCGTGTCTGGCTAATTTCCGGCATCGCTCCGCGCCAAAAACTCGCATTCGCCGCGTCCTCGGAAGCTCACCACAAATACTTCTCCTCAAACTCCACCCGATGCTTCTGAAGAAACGCTACATACTCCTGCTGAAAAGTTTTCGTCCGATGATGCTCGGCGTGATTCACGATGTATTCCCTCACCACATCACAATTGGAAACGCTCACGGTGAACGCGCCATAACCCGGCTGCCACGCGAAATTCGTCACGCCAATGGTTTCGTGAATCCAGCGCGACGAGGTTTGCTTGATGTCCTGCACAAACGACGCCAACGCATGGGTCGCGCGCAGCCCGACTAGCAAATGAACGTGGTCAGCCGTTCCACCAATGGCTTCTGGAATCCCGTCCGCCGCGCGCACCAGTCCGCCGAGATACTCATGCAGCCGCGCCCGCCATTCGTCCGCGAGGAACGGATGCCGGTCTTTCGTGCTGAACACGATGTGGAAATGCAGGCTGAGATGTGTGGATGGCATGGTCAAAAAATGTACGAAAGCCCGTCGCGAAGCGACATCGGAAATTAGCCAGACACGGAGTGTCTGGAATGGAACCGAAACTTCCGTTGGTCCTGAAAGGACGATGGAAATCGACTCACAACGGATGTTCAATCCCTCCGCCGTCCTTTCAGGACGGGTTCCATTGTTGACGCCAACCAGACACTTCGTGTCTGGCTAATTTCCGGTTGTCCCTTCGGGACGATGGTCAGGCGACGGGCTTCGCCTGCCTCACTGCCTCTACGCAGCGGGCGCAAATCGTCGGATGCGCGACATTGTGCCCCACGTCGGTTTCAAAGTGCCAGCAGCGCTCGCATTTGGTGCCGTCGGCTTTGGCGATTTCGGCGCGCAGTTCTGCAGCCTCGCTGCCGAATTGAAGCTGCGAGACGTTCAGCAGTTCGCGGAAGATGTCGGCGTGGCGGCGGGCGGGTGCGATTTGATCGGCTGTTCCGCTCAACGTGACTTTCGCTTCGAGCGACTTGCCTATGAGCTTCGACTGCCGCGCTTTCTCCAGTTCCGGCAGCACGCGCACGCGCAGGTCGAACAGTTCCTTCCAGTCCTTTTCATCCTCGGCGGAAAGCATCACGCGTGACGCCACGAACTCCTCCACATGCACCGAGTCGCCCATGCCGGGCACGAATTCCCATGCCTCGTCCGCCGTGAAGACGATGATTGGCGCGAGCAGGCGCGAGAGTCCGGTGACGAGATGGCAGAGCGCGGTCTGCGTCGAGCGGCGGCGCGCGGAGTTCGCGGGGTCGGTGTAAAGCCGGTCCTTCACGAGGTCGTGATATTGCGAGGACAGTTCCACCGCCACGA
>JANOAY010000359.1:0-6676 GCA_031411375.1 Pedosphaera sp.
GTCACGCTGCCGCCGTTCACCATGCAGCGAATGTCGTAACTATGCGACCAGTTCTGGCCCATGACCGTGTTGATGCCTGTGCGCGAACGATACGTGCGCGCCCAGATGAAATCGAGGCCGCGCCCCGGAATCACGAAGTCCACTTCGCACAGTTGCAACTCGCCGTTCGGCATGGTGCGCGCGTGGCATTTGGTGCGGTTGGCTTTCTCCTTGGCCTTCATCAAGGCGGGCATCAACAGGCTGGCGTCAATCACCGGGCTGCCCGGCGGGTCATCCGGGGGTTCGAGGAGCCGCGCGTAGCCGCCCGTGCTTTCGCCGACTGGTGAAGGCTGGCCCGTCACGGTGAACAGTTTCTCCGCCGTCGCAAGCACGTTCGTGCCGTCGAGAATTTCCACGTCGTAAATTCCTGCAGCCAACGCGCCGGACGCGATGGTGAAGCTGTAGGGAGCGCCCGGCTGAAGCGGATTGGGCGGCAGCACCAGCGTGCCGAGACGCAGGGTGAGATTCGTGCCGAAGCACTGGCCGAAGACGTGGATCGTCCCGCCGTTCGTGCCGAGCAACGCCGGCTCCACACGTTCAATTTCCGTCTGCGGCTGGAGCACTTGAAAGAACCCGCGCCCGCCCGCCTCCGGCGCCACGCCCTGTTCGGTCGCGACCTCAAACGACGCGCGCCCGCCGGTGGCCCGCACCAGATCATACGTCGTCCACGGCGCGTTCGTCTCCAGGCCGGCGCGCACCTGAATGCGATAGACGAGATTCGATTCCGCATCCCACTCCAGCCGGTACGTGGAGCGTCCCTCGAAGTCCGTGCCCGTGTAGCGAATGGCGGTCGTGGCCGGCGGTCCGGCGGCGTGGAGCGAAGTCACGCCGGGCAGCAGGGCCAGCCAGGCGAAGGCGAGCGGGGAAAAGATTCTCCGAAAACCGACACGAATGATCCTGTTTGAGTTTTTCATACCAGCACGCTTGGAAAATTGCTCCCTTCAAACCAAAGCGAACACGTTCGCTTGGATTGTCGGGTGGCAATCCTGATTAAAGCGGGGCGAATGCAATTCTCAAGCCAAGAACCCGACGGCGCGCTTGGCTTTCATTGATGCCTTGAGTCCGTGCCGCGCGCGCCAGTAGCGTCCGCAGGTGACGAGCATTTCTTCCCCGCTGAATTTCAAGCGGCTGGCGTGGTTTCTCTCCCTGCTGGCGTGCTGTTTCGTGGTCGTGTCCGTCGCCTCGGCGGCGCAGCATTTCGCCACGCGGCTCGGCAATCCCGCCACGCGCTTCGCCGATCCGCTCCAGACGCCGGATGATTTGCGGCGGATGTTGAACTCGGAAAAATTGCGCGCCGATGTGGATTTCATCGCGCGCGAAAGCGGGTTCAAGGGCGACTTGGAAGACCTGCGCCGCGCCGCGCGCACGGAGAAAATTCTGGAGCTGCGCATTCCGCACAAGACGGTGATGCCCGCCATGTCCACGCGTGAGAAAGGCAAGGCGGTGCTGCTGCGCGAGGTGATGTGGATGGGGACGGAGCCGATTGAGGCCTACGAGTTTTACTTCGCGTCGCAAGGGCGGCGCTACCGCGTGGTGACGCCGAAAGCGTGCGCGAATTTCTGGGTGGAAGACTACGGCGTGGAGCTGCGCCCGGCGCTGACGATGCAGTGCAGCGTGCCGGAGGAAATCATTCTCGGCCGTCCGGCGCGCTTCTGTCTCACGGTCAAAAATTCCGGCAACGAAACGGAACCGGCCACGACGGTCACGCTGGCGATCCCGGCCAACACCGCGATCCTGAGTGCGGAAGGCGCGACGCAAACGCCCGGCCAGCTTGTGTGGGAAGTCGGCGCGCTGCCGCCGGGCCGCAGCACGAATTTGTGCGCGGCGCTGGCCTCGCCGCAGGCGGGGGCGCTGACTTTCGTCGCCAGTGCGCGCGGGCGCGTGGCGGCGCCGGTCGAGAGCCGGTGCGAGACGCGCGTGGTAGGGCTGCCGTCCATTTTGTTCGAGGTGGTGGACTTGGCCGATCCCGTCGAGGTCGGGAAGGAGCAGACTTACGAAATCAAAGTCGTGAACCAGGGCACGGCCGCGCTTTCGAATGTGAAAGTCGTCTGCACGCTGGAGGAGACGCAGGAATTTGTTTCCGGCACGGGCACGTCGGCGGTCAGCGCGGAGGGGCGCACCATCACGCTCGCGGCGCTGCCGGAGCTGGCGGTCAAACAGCAGGCCGCGTGGCGCGTGGTGGTCAAGGCGTTGCAGGCCGGCGACGTGCGCTTCGCCACGGAACTGCACGCGGATCAGTTCAAGCGCCCGATCAACGAGACGGAATCCACTCAGCAGTATTGAGCGGCCTGCAAACGTAACGCCGGCTTTCCAGCCGGCAGGTTGGGAGGTTTTCCAACCTCCCGCTCCAAGGGTGGCTTTGTTCATTCCCAAACACGCCCGGCGGGGAGCCGGAACACGAGACTCGAAAGTCTCGCAACCTGCCGGCTGGAAAGCCGGCGTTACGACGGAGCGTCGGCTCCCATCTTTCGCGTCACGTCGCTCCGCCGGGAAACGTCTGAATGCGCGTCACTCAGGCGCGTCTGAGTTGCCACTGAAGAACATGATTTTCGGCGAACAATCGAAGTGGAGTTTTGCACTGGCCGCGCTGCTCGTCGGCGTAACCGCCGCGTCCGGCGCGGCGGAGCAAAGCTACAAGGCCAAGGTCGAGCCGCTGTTGAAGACGTATTGCTACGACTGCCACGGCGACGGCGCGGACAAGGGCGGCGTGTCCTTGGACGGCTTTACGAATTTCACCGCGCAGATCGCCGACCGGAAAATGTGGCTCGGCGTCTGGCAGAACATGGAGACGCAGATGATGCCGCCCGCGAAGAAGCCGCAGCCCACCGAGGCCGAGCGGAAAATCATCGCGAAGTGGATCGAGAGCGAAGTCTTCAAGCTCGACCCGGCGAATCCTGATCCGGGCCGCGTGACCATCCGCCGCCTGAACCGCGAGGAGTACAAGAACACGATCCTGGATTTGTTCGGCGTGGACTTCGACGTGACCGAGGCGTTTCCGACGGACGACAGCGGCTACGGCTTCGACAACATCGGCGACGTGCTGACCATTTCGCCGATCCTTCTGGAGAAGTATCTCGATGCGGCGCGCGACATTTCCGATAAGGTCGTGAACAGCGGCGAGGGACGCATCCCGACGATTTTTGTGGCGGGCGATGACTTCAAGGACAAGGCCAACCCCAAGGTCTCGCCGAACAACCTGCCGTTCAGCGAAGCGAACACCGTGGCGGTGACACGCGACATCAAATATCCGGGGCCGTACAAAGTGACGCTCGACCTCGCGGTGGCCGGCTCGAAGGACGCCACGGTTCACGCGGCCACGGCGGTGTTGAAAGTGGACGGCAAGGAAATCGAACGGCGCGATCTGGGCTGGGACGCGGCGAAGACGGTTTCCATTTCCGATCAGGTGGTGCTGACGAAGGGGGCTCACACCATCGCCATTGAATTGATTCCCAAGCGCGAGCCGGCGGAGGGTGAGAACAAGCTGCACGCGAATCTCGACACGTTGAAGCTGAACGGCCCGCTCGATCGCAGCTTCCTCGAACGGCCCAAGGAGTATTTCAAAGTCTTCATGGACGGCCAGCCGCCGCTCGCGGCGGCGGCGCGCACGGAGTATCGGAAGAAGATTTTGCGCTACTTCACCATGCGCGCGTATCGCCGTCCGGTGGATGAGCCGACTTTGGAGAAGCTGGTTGGCATTGCGGCAGGCGTGGAGAAAGCGCCGGGCGGCAGTTTCGAGTCGGGCATCGGGCAGGCGCTCACGGCCATGCTGGCGTCGCCGCGCTTTCTCTTCCGCGCGGAGATTCAGCCGGAGCCGAACAATCCCGCGCAGGTCGTGCGCGTGGATGAGTACGCGCTGGCCTCGCGCCTGTCGTATTTCCTGTGGAGTTCGTTGCCGGACGATGAACTGCTGATGCTGGCGCGTGACGGCAAGCTGCGCGCGAACTTGCGCCCGCAAGTGGACCGTCTGCTCAAGGACGAGAAGGGCCGCCGCTTCGTGCGAAACTTCGCGGGCCAGTGGCTGCAAACGCGCGACGTGGAGACGGTGAGCATTGATGCCCAGCGCATTCTCCGCATCCGCCGCAACGAGGACGCGGACAAAGTTTTCAACGGCGGCATCCGTCGCGCCATGCGGCAGGAGACTGAGATGCTCTTCGGCCATCTGGTGCGCGAGAACCGTCCGCTCACGGAACTGCTTTCTTCCGACTACACGTTCCTCAACGAGGCGCTGGCGAACTTCTATGAAATCCCCGGCGTGAAAGGCCGGGAGATGCGGAAGGTGACGCTGCCAAAGGACTCGCATCGCGGCAGCGTGCTCACGCACGGCAGCCTGCTGCTCGTCACGTCGAATCCCACGCGCACCTCGCCGGTGAAGCGCGGATTGTTCGTGCTGGAAAACTTGCTCGGCTCGCCCGCGCCGCCCGCGCCGCCGAACGTCCCGACGCTGGAGAGCACGAAGCAGAATTCGGCGGAGTTCCTGACCATGCGCCAGGCGATGGAGATTCACCGCGAGAAGCCGATTTGCGCGTCGTGCCACGCGCGCATGGACCCGATTGGGCTGGCGCTGGAGAATTTCAATGCGCTCGGGAAGTTCCGCGACAAGGAGGCGGGGAAGGACATTGATACGGCGGGGCAGTTGATCACCGGCGAGAAGTTCACGAACACGGTGGAGCTGGCAAAAATTCTCGTGACCTCGCGGCGGAAGGATTTCTACCGCTGCGCCACGGAGAAGCTGCTGACCTACGCGACCGGACGTGGTGTGGAATACTACGACGCGCCGACCATCGAGAAGATTGTCGAGCATCTGGAACGCGACGGGGCGAAGACGCGCAGCCTGATTTACGGCGTGGTGGAAAGCGCGCCCTTCCAGATGCGGCGCGGCGATGGCGACCGTTTGATGACGGACTCGAAGCCGTGACGCCGTTGTGGTGGCAAACGAAATTAAATTCGCGGCGGCCAGCCGCCGTCTGACCGTGAGTTGATAAAGCTATGAACAAACAGGCCATGTCAGTGAACCGGAGAAACTTCCTGCGCGGACTCGGCGTCTGCGTCGCGCTCCCGGCGTTTGAATCCATTCTCCCGGTGCGCGCGCTGGCCGCCGCCGCTGCGCCGCAACTGGCCACCACCGCCACGGGCGCGCCTCTGCGCATGGCCTTCCTCTACGTGCCGAACGGCGTGAACTTGAAGAAGTGGCGGCCGACCGGCACGGGCGCGGATTATCAGCTCAATTCCTCGCTCGAACCGCTGGCCGCGCATCGCAGTGAATTCCAAGTCATCAGCAAGCTTGATCAGAAGAACGGCACCGCCGGCGCGGACGGCGCGGGCGACCACGCGCGGGCCAACGCCTCGATTCTCACCGGCGCGCGTCCCAAGAAGACGGCGGGCGCGGACATCCGCGTGGGCGTCTCGGTGGATCAAGTTGCGGCCAAGGCTCTCGCGGACATCACGCGCTTCGCCTCGCTGGAACTTTCCTGCGATGGCGTGCGCAAGTCCGGCTCGTGCGACTCCGGCTACTCCTGCGCGTATCAGTTCAATCTCTCGTGGCGTTCCGAAAACACGCCGGTTGCCCCGGAGTCCAATCCGCGCCTCGTCTTCGAGCGCCTGTTTGGCACCGGCAAGGCGGGCGAGCGGCAGCGCAATTTTGATCAGCGCATGACGCAGCAGCGTTCCATCCTCGACTTCGTGATGGACGACGCGAAATCCATGCAGCGCCAGTTGGGCCGCAACGATCAGTCGAAGCTCGACGAGTATCTGACCGGCGTGCGCGAGATCGAGGCGCGTATCCAAAAGGCCGAACGCTTCCGCACGCTGCCCGACCCGAAAGCCGAAACGCCCTCCGGCATTCCGACGAATTACCAGGACCACATCCGCCTGATGGGTGACATGCTGGTACTGGCCTTCCAGACTGACTCGACGCGCGTCGGCACGTTCCTGCTCGCGCATGACGGGAGCAACCGCAGCTTCAAAGACGTGGGCGTTTCGGACGGACATCACAACCTTTCGCATCACCAGAACAACGAGGAGACGCTGGCGAAGATTGCGAAGATCGACACGTTCTACACCACGCAGCTCGCCTACTTCCTCCAGCGGATGCGCGAAACGAAGGACCGCGACGGCAAGTCGCTGCTCGACAACTCGATGGTCGTCTATTGCAGCGGACTCGGCGACGGCAACGCGCACAGCCACACCAATCTGCCGGTGATTCTCGCCGGTCGCGGCGGCGGCGCCTTCCATCCCGGACGTCACTTCGACCCCGGCTCCAGCACGCCGATGAACAATCTCTACGTCTCCATGCTCCGCAACATGGGCATGAAGGTGGACTCGTTTGGTGACTCGACCGGTGTGCTGCAAGGGGTGTGAGGTGGTGTTAGTGGGGCAGTCGTCTGCTTGTCCACTGGCCGTCCGATGCATCCGGACGGGATCACCAACGGGAGACTGGAAAGTCTCCCAACCTGCCGGCTGGAAAGCCGGCGTTACGCCGTAGCGCCGACATTCCTGTCGGCAGGTTACGAGGTTTTCCAACCTCGTCGTCCTCGAAAATCTTTGAACCAACGCCGCTCGCTCCGTAGCGTTCTGTTATGGCCAATGCCGCTGAACAATTCGCCCGCTTCAAGTTACTCATCGGCACGCCGGAACCTCC
>JANOAY010000360.1:0-10897 GCA_031411375.1 Pedosphaera sp.
GATTTTTTCCTCCGCGCTGCCGACCACGGACTGGAATTTGCATTCGAGTCCGAGCGTCTTGCGCGAGGCGGGATGCAGCAGCACCACGTCAATGCGCCGCTCTGCGCCCCAGATGCGGCGGGCCACGCGGACTTGCTCGCGTGCTTCGAGTCCGAGCTGCTGGCCGAGCGCGACGACGAGCTTGGCCAGCTCATCACCGTTGGAAACTGCAAGTGCGCGTCCGGCCATAATCAGTGCGAAGGAATCATCGCGTCCGGTGCGGCGAGTTGTGCCAACCGGCGCGAGGCGAATTCCAGATGCTTCGTCTCCAGTTCAATCCCGAGTCCGTGCCGTTGCGTCCGCGCGCACGCGACCGCCGTGGTGCCGCCGCCGGAAAACGGATCAAGCACGATGTCACCCGCGTGCGTCGAGGCCAGCAGGCAGCGCTCGACCAGGGCCAGCGGCTTCTGCGTTGGATGTTTGCCCAGTTTCTTTTCTGCCGGACCGGGCGCGGAGAGACGCCACACGCTTTTCATCTGCTTCCCGCCCGCGTGCTCGCGCATCAGCTTGTAGTTGAACGTGTGCTTGCTCCGCTCGTCCTTCGCGGCCCACAGCACCGTCTCCGTGGCGTGCGTGAAGTAGCGGCAGGAAAGATTCGGCGGCGGGTTCGGTTTCTCCCAGGTGATGTCGTTGAGAATCTTCATTCCGAGTTGCTGCATCGCGTAGCCGACGGAGAAGATGACGTGCTGCGTGCCCGTGACCCAGATGGTGCCGTTCGGTTTGAGCACGCGCTGGCAGCGTTTGAGCCACTCGGTGTTGAACTCGTGGTTCATCTCCGGCCCTTGCGACTTGTCCCAGTCGCCTTTGTCCACCTTTACCATTTTGCCGGCGTGACAGGTGATGCCGCCGTTCGAAAGAAAGTAGGGCGGGTCGGCGAAGATGGCGTCGAAGCAGCCGTCGGGGAATTTCGCGAACAGCGCGTCAAGGAGTTCAAGCGAATTGCCCTGCGCCAAAGCGGCGGTGGAAACCTGCGCGCGCACGTACGGCCGCACAACATCCAGGATTTGTGGCCAGCCGGGAAAATGCGCCGGAGGTTTGCCGCGTTTCTGCACGCGCGACGATACAGTCGCGCCGCGCCGGGCGGGCAAGAGAAAGTTTGTTCTGCGCAGAATGCGGGACGCCTCTCGCATGGAGATGCGCCGGTCTTCAATCCTGAAAGGATTGAATCATCCAGCCCAGGGTTGCCGAGTCGGCGAAGCTACTTTGGGTGGCGGTTCCCAAAGAGTTCCCAACTCTGAAGTTGCATCAAGCCCGCGTTCTCGCGCCCCGTGATTCAACCCTTGCAGGGTTGGTGCTCCATCAAACGGCCAACCCAGCGTGGCGTCTCGGCGACGCCACGCTGGGCTGGATTATCTGAATCCTTTCAGGATTCGAGGGCCGGCAGCGCCTCTGTGCGCTACGGCGTCAGCGTCACCTTCAACCGCACAAACTTCTGCGTGGGTGACGCGCCGCCGGGGAGAATCCAAAACGCCGCCGTCTCGGTCATGCCATTGCCGTCGTCGGTGGCGGGGGAGATTTCCTGGGTCACAGTGCCACCGCTCTGCCACGAACTGAAGTCGGGGGAAACTTCCACGATGTAATTCAAATCCGTCGGCGCTTTGCGGCGGGTGAAGCGTATGACGTAGTTGGTGGACTCCATGCGCCCGGCAAATCCGCCGCCGCCGTCCGCGATGCGCGGATTTTTGTGATGCGCGTATTCCAGCAAGTTGCGGCGACCATCGCCGTCGGGGTCGGCGTCTGCGCTGCTGATCGTGGCGTTCGCCAGTTCAGCGGGCGTGAAGTGCAGCGCGCGCCATTGCTGCCACGGCGTCGCGCCGCCTTCGGCGAGCAGGATCGTTGCGGTGTTTTGCGTGAGCACGCGGTAGCTGATGTTCGTCGCGAGCGTGAGGACGAGTGTTTCGATGCCTTCCGTAACCGCGTCGCTGGTGGCGGCGATGGTGAGCGTGAGGGAATTGGTTCCGGCGGGAATGACCACATTCGTTCCGCTCGGCGTGAAGTCGTTAAACGCCGCCGTGCCTGCCCACGAGAATTGCACCGGCAAGTTCGACACCGTGCTGCCCGTGCGCGTGATGACAAACGCGCCGAAGCTCGAACCGTTCTCCGCCGACACGCCGGAGCCGGTCACGCTCACGCCCTGCTCGTCGTCCAAGATGGTCACAGTTGCGGCGGCGGCCAGCGGTTCGACGCGATAGCCCGCGAGCGTGGTCAGCGTCAGCAACACCGTTTCGTTCATCTCGAACGTCGTGTCGTTGCGTGGGAAGACGATGAGGTTCGTGGCCCACACGCCGACGGGCATGATGACGCTGGTGCCGAGATTCGTGTAATCCGTTCCGCTCACCGCCGCGCCGGCCACGGTGAACTGGATCGTCAGCGCCGTGTTCGTCCCGCGATCCCGCGCGATGCGGAACGTGCCGGTGTCCGCGCCCGGTTCCGAGGCCCACGCGTCGGTCGCATCCACGCGCACGATGGGCAGAAGGTTGCTGTCGTCGTTGTCGAGAATCGTGATCGTTGCGGCACTCGGGCTGCCGAGGCGTCCGCCGGGCGAGGGGATCAATTTCACCGTCACCGTTTCATTCGTCTCATCCGTCGCGTCGTCCACCGGCACGACGATCAAATCCACAAAGCTGCTGCCCGCCGGAATCACCGCCGACATCGGCAGCGGCGCGTAATCCGCGGGCGCGCTCGCGGAGCCGAGCACTTGCAGCAAGACCGTCTGCGGACTCGCCGCCGCCGTCGCGCGCGTGATGCGGAAGGTGCCCGTGTCGCCGCCGCTCTCGCTCGCCGTCGCGTCCGCTGCCGTGATGGTCAGCGCGCCGGAAACGTCGTCGTCAATAATCGTGTAGGTGTGCGTGCTCAGAGCGTCGAGCACGGCATTGGTCGGGTTGCTCAACGTGATGACAATCGTTTCGTCGCCCTCGGCCAGCGCGTCGTTGCTCACGTTGAAACTCAGCGTGCGATTCACTTCGCCTGCGGGGAAGACCAGCGTGCCTACGGCCAGCGTGTAGTCCGTGCCGCCGCCCGTGGCGCTGCCCCCGGTCACGGCGTAATTCACGCTCCCGCTCGCCGTGCGCGATGCGGACAGGCGCAAACTGATCTGCGCGAAGGTGTCGCTCTCCGGCCCCTGGCTGGTCGCGGAATTGAAACCAATGGCGGCGGCGGTGGTCGTGTCGTTGTCACTGATCGTCACGGTCAGCAACCCGGCGGTGCCGATGACGTAATTCGGATTCGGCAGCACGTTCAGCAGCACGCGCTCGGCGCTCTCGATGAGTGTGTCATCAATGGGATTGATCGCGACATCAAGCATCGTGACGCCGCTGGCGAAACGGAACGAGCCGGGCAGGGCGTCGTAGTCCGCGCCGGACAACGCCTCGCCGCCCAGCGTGTAAAACACTTCCAGTTCATCCGTCGCCGCGCCGCTGCGCGTGAAGCGAAATGCGCCGGGATTGCCGCCGCCTTCGCCCGCGCTCGCGTCGAAGGCACTGAACGAGACGGTGGGAATTTCGTTGTCCTGAATCACCACCGTCGCGTTGCCGGGATTTCCCACATTGTAGGCCGCGCTCGACTGCACCTGCACGATCACCGTCTCGTCGCCTTCTGTGGTCGTGTCGTTGATTGGCGTGATGGTGAGCGCGACGTTCGGCCGGCCGGCGGGAATGGTCACAGTGCCGGAAAGCGTCGTGTAATCGCTGCCGTTCACCGCGCTGCCGGCGAGCGTGTAGTTCACGACGAGGTTCGCCGTGACACTGCCGAGGCGGTTGAAGGTCACGGTGCCGTTGTTGCCGCTGCTCTCGGTGGCGAGGTTGTCGCCCGCGACCACGGTGACGGCCACCGGGTCGTCGTCTTGAATCGTCACTGTGGCGTTTGAAGCCGTGGACAAAGTGTAGGCGGCGCTGGTCAGCAGGCGCACGAGGACGGTTTCATTCGTCTCAACTTCGGCGTCGTCGAGCGTGTTCAGCGTGATGAGCGCGGTGGTTTGTCCGGCGAGAATGGAAACCACGCCCGGCAACGCGACGTAATCCACGCCTGCCGTGGCGGAGCCGAGCACGGTGTAAGGCACGAGCAGTTCGTTCGCGATGCTGCCGGAGCGCGTGAGGATGAAAACGCCCGCGTCGTTGCCGCTCTCGGTGGCGAGATTGTCCGCGCCGATGCCGCTGCCAGAATATGCGGCAATGCTGAGCGTCGGCCTCACCGCCGCTTCATCGTCCTCCAGCACCAGCGTCACTTCCGCGCGCGAGACCAGCACGTAGCTTGCGTCCTCGATCAAAGTCAGCGTAATCAGCTCCGGACCTTCCGTCGTGCTATCTGCGACGGGCGTGATGGTGATGTCGAGATTCGTCACGCCGGGGGCGAGCAGATATTGCAGCGGAGAATTCGTCGGAGCGGGCGTCATCGTGTAGTCGCTGTTGTTGAACGCGGAGCCGGTGCGGTTCAGCCGCACAGTGAGCGCACTGCTGGTGTTGCCGCCGCGCGTGAGGCGCACCACGCCGGGGTTCAATCCTGCTTCGCCAAGATTGGTGTCAATCAACGTGAAGCCAATTTGCGGCAGCGCGGTGGCGTCGAAATTCAGCGACGCCGCGTCCGGCCCGACATTGATCGGATTGCTCCAGCCCAACGCTGGGAGCGTGTAGCCATACTTAACTGCCGTCAGCGTGTGCGCGCCCGCCGCGAGTCCCGCGACGGTGAAGTAACCATCGCTGTCGGTGTAAGCGCCGCGATAGCTCGCGCCGCTTTGGTTGTTGTGAACGCGCACGCCTTCGAGTGGTTGGCCTGCGAGCGTGATGCGACCGTTGGCGCGGAAGGTCGTGGGCGTGCCGACGGTGATGGTCACGGTCTTTGTGGCCACGCCGCCTTTCATGTCGCTGGCCGTGCAGCGCACGACGTAGTGACCGGCGCTCGCCCACGCGCGTGCGACGCTGGCGGAGTTGGGACCGAACGATTGATCGCCAAAGTCCCACGCGTAGGCGAGCGCGTCACCATCGACGTCTTGCGCCACGGCGGTGAGATTCACCGTGCCGTTGAGCGCGACGTTGAGCGTGTCAGGAATTAAATTCAGCGACGGCGCGCGATTGGCGGGAAAGGGGCCGAGGTTCACGACGACATCAATCCAGTTCTCCGGAAGCGAGCCGTCGCCGCGCGCGACGGGCGTGAGAAAAATTCCCGACGCCTCGTCCGCGTAAGTGCGCCCGACCACGATCGCGCCGTCATCCTTGCCGCTGTTGCCGGCGGGCGTGCCGGGCGTGGTGTCGAGCAGATGCGTGCCGCTGCCGCTGTTGACCACGCCGTTATTCCACGAGTCCCAGTTGAGCAGCACGCCGTTGAGGAACCAGGCGTTGGGAATTTTCCGGCGGAATTCCGCCCAGTAGTTGCGGTCGTAATCTTTGCGAATCTTCAGCGCGTAATTCTGCCCCGGCGTGAGCGCCGCGACATCGTAGGTGAACACGCGATACGTGCCGCTGGTGCTGACGGTCTGGACCTGCGCGTCGGGCAGCCAGTCGAGAATGTTTTTGAACGCGGCGTTGAACTGGCCTTGGCCGCCGCTGCTGCCCATCACGTCATACGGATTCCCGTACTCGACGTGGCTGCCGTGACTGATCACGCCGTCGGCGAGACCGGTCCAAAAGTTCGCGTGCCACACGCCGTAGTTGTGGCCGAGTTCGTGAATCATCACGCCGGTGCTGTTGCTCAACATCCAGCAGCCCTTGCCGCCCACGTACGCCTGGCCGCTGTAGCCGAAGCCGTTGCAGCCCGTGCCGGGGCTGGTGAAGCGCACGATGTCCAAGTTGTAATTGTCCGTGTCGTAGCCGGCGGCGCGCGCCACTTCGCGGGCGTCGCTGAGCATGTAGCCGTCGCCGTTCTCGCAGTACCACGCGCGCGGCTGCGGCAGCACCAGCAGCGGCGTCACGTCGGTGACGAGCCACGTCGAGTTGTAAGAATTTTCCGCGAACCACGCGCTCGCGGAATCCATTAGCGCATACGCGCCCGCCTCGGTGATGGCCTCGGTCGCGTCGTCGGGATAGGCGACGCGCATGAAGAGGACGCTGCGCGGGCCTTGCGTCCAGCCGTCGCGGGCGATGGGCGGCTCGGTGCCGTCGCCGCCGAGTCCGCCGTCGGCGGAGAGACGCTGGTTGCGGGCGGTGAGATGGCCTGCGCCGCAGTAGGCATCCACGCGCCCGGCGAGTTCGCCGAACGCGGGCGTGCTGTGCGTGTCGGCGGGTTGGCCGGAGACGGGGCAATTTTCTTTCGCATCGAGACCGGCTGATTCGGATTTGGTGAGCGTGCGAATCGGTTCCTCATGCACCGCGAGCGACGAGCCGATGGCGATGCCCCACAAATTTTCCTGCTCTCGCGTGGTCTGGCTGAAGCGGCGGCCATAGACGAAAGCTTGGAAGCGGCGACCATTCAGCGCGAACTCGTGTCTGACCTCGCGGCGGTTCTGCTCGGGGGAATCGGCGATGATCGTACCGAAGAGTCCGCGCCCGCTCACGCGTTCTTCGAGCAGCGACTGGATTTCGGCGGGCAGTTTTTTCCGCACGTCGTCGGGCACAGCCTGTTCGAGCGCGGCGCGCGGGTCGGTCTGGATCAGTTTCTCCAGCGCGGCCCGGCGGGCGGTGGCGAGTTGGATTCCATTTGCCGTGAGCGTGGCCTTTTCATTCTCCGGCGCGGACAGAAAATTTTGGCTCCATGAATCAAACGCGCCGACGAGAGCGGTCTGGGTTTCTTTTGTCGTCTTCTGGGTGGGCGCAACGGCGGTTGACTCCATCGTGGTCGGGGCCGGCGCAGCATCGCGCGGGGCCGGGGCCGCAGGCCGCGCAGGTTCACTCCCTCGGAACAGGAAAAAGGAAAACAGCGCCAGTGCCAGCAAGAGCACCGGCGACCAACGCCGAAGAAAATTTATAAACATGAGCGGTTCGCACCCGCCGTTCACAGTCTGGGATGCTCGCAACGATACCCCTGAATGAGGACGCGGGACAGGGATTGAATCGGTGTTTCCGGCGTGCGGGTTAAGCCCGCTCAGGCGGACAGAGCGCGGACCGCCGAGTCCGCGTGTTTCCCGTCGGGACGATGCCTTGCGGTCGTGGAGCAATCATTTGCAACGCCACGACGCCAAGGCGCGGAGATGGAAAAGGAACCAATGATGGTTTGTTCGAGGCTCGGTCTTGTTTCTCTCCGCGCCTTGGCGTCTTCGCGCCTTGGCGTTAAAAGTTGCGGCTCGCTTTGTTTAACACGCGGACTCGGCGGTCCGCGCTCCGTGGATGAGCAAATTCGCGCACGCGGATTAACTTTGAACATGAGCCGGGTGCGCGTCGGTCATGGGAAAAAATTCATCAGAGTGAATGTTCACCCCGTCAGGCTGCGGTGGAACGGGTCTCACTCCGTGCGCCGAGTAAATTCCTTGCTCCCGTGGCACCGCCGTTGCTAGACAAACCCGCCGCTCCTGAAGTGCAGGAGGCTTGGCATTGTCGGTAAAGAAAACTGAACCAAAACTCACGCACGCACATGGCGAAATACAAACTCGAATACATCTGGCTCGACGGCTACGAACCCGTCGCAAACTTGCGCGGTAAAACCCAAGTCAAAGACTTTGCCAGCTTCCCGAAGCTCGAAGAACTCCCGATGTGGGGCTTCGACGGCAGCTCGACCCGCCAGGCCGAAGGCAAAACTTCTGATTGCATGCTCAAGCCCGTGGCTGTGTATCCCGACACAACCAAGAAAAACGGCGTGCTGGTCATGTGCGAAGTCATGATGCCCGATTGCAAGACCCCGCACCCGAGCAACGCGCGCGCGACCATTCTCGACGACGAAGGCACCTGGTTTGGTTTCGAGCAGGAATACTTTCTCTACAAGGACGGCGTGCCGCTGGGCTTTCCGAAAGGCGGCGGCTTCCCGCCTCCGCAGGGCGAATACTACACCGGCGTCGGCTACAAGAACGTGGGTGAAGTCGCCCGTGAAATTGTCGACACGCACCTCGACCTCTGCCTCGACGCGGGCATCAACCACGAAGGCATCAACGCCGAAGTGGCCAAGGGCCAGTGGGAATTCCAAATCTTCGGCAAAGGCTCGAAGACCGCCGCCGACCAGGTCTGGATGGCGCGCTATCTCCTGAACCGCCTCTGCGAAAAATACGGCGTCGATGTGGTCTATCATTGCAAGCCGCTCGGCAAGGACGTGGATTGGAACGGCTCCGGCATGCACTCGAACTTCTCGACCAAGTTCATGCGCGAAACCGGCGGCAAGGAATACTTCGAGGCGCTCATGGCCGCGTTCGACAAATACAAGAACGAGCACATCGCCGTGTATGGCCCGGACAATCATCTGCGCCTCACCGGCCTGCACGAAACGCAGTCCATCGACAAGTTCAACTACGGCGTCGCGAACCGCGGCGCGTCCATCCGCGTCCCGCACAGCTTCGTGAACAACGGCTACAAGGGCTACTTGGAAGACCGCCGTCCGAACTCGCAGGGCGACCCCTACAAGATCGCGGGCCGCATCCTGCAGACCATCGCCACGGTGCCGACGAAGTAGATTTGATCAGTGCAAACTGATCGTTGAGGAACCGAATAACGCCACGGCGCGAACCGCAAGGTTCGCGCCGTTTTCTTTTCCACCGTCTGGGAGCGCCAGCTTCCAGCCGGCGTATTTCTGGAGGTGGAACATCTTCGCGCCGGCAGGGATGCCGGCGCTCCCAGGCTGCACCCGGCTACGCCGCCGCTTCCACCATGCCGAGATCGCGTTGGGCCTCGCGCCGCACCGAGGAGGGCAGGGGATTCGCGCCCAGCGTGCCGCGCAGTTCATTCAGATAGGTCGGAGCGGTGACGCGCTTGAGTTCGTTGCGCGCGGAGTGCAGGCGGTCTTCGATCTTCAAGCGCGCGGCTTCCTCGCCGTAGTGCGGCTTGGTGATGAACTTCGTGAGGTAGCTGACGTGGCGCTGCCAGAGTTTGCTGTCCACGGCCTGCTTGGCGCGCAACCGCTCCGCGTACCAGTCGCTGGCGAGGAAAGTTTCACGCGTGAACAGAGAACGAATCTTCGTGTGGCTCAACTCGCGGCCCTCGAACTGGCCGTGCGCCATGATGTGCAGCAGCGCTTTCAGCGGCGGACACGCCATCTCGATGCTGCCGTCGGCGAAGTAGTGCATCGCCACGCTGCGCTGCGTGGTCACGATGTTGTCCATGCCGTCGGCGAAGACCGCGAGGTCCTGCGTCTCGGGCTTGAGCATCGCGTCGGTGAAGATGCGGTCGGGGTGATTGAACATGCGCCCGAAATACGTGCGCGCGAACCGCGCCGTGATGCGGTAGCCGAGGCGGGCCGAAAGCACGGGCTTGCCGTCGTGCGTGAGGTCGCGGCATTTCTCCAAGTAGTTGTTCTCGATGAGGAATTTCGGATCGCGTTCCTGCACCGTCATGCGCGAGAGAATTTCCGGCACGAGCAAGCTGACATCGTGATCCACGCGCGCTTGCGGGCCGACGTAGCCGGCGGCGGTCACAAAGCCTTGGTAGTCCGTGAGCAGGAAACTCACGAGCGCATCGTTCACGTCGAAGATGGGCGGCAGGCAGTTGAACGGCCCTTTGGTCAACGCGCCTTCGCTGCCCGCGCCGGTGGTCGAGGGAGACTTGCCGGTCATCGAGCAGATGAACTCCATGAACAGCTCGGGCAATTCCATGAAGTGAATCGGGTTATACACCGCCAGCGAACGGATGCCCGGCTCCGGTGGATTGTTGCGGCGGCCCGGCACGACGACATTCACCGGCTTCGGCACAAACTGGCCGAGCGGGATGCGGCGCTGCAAGCGCATCGAGACATCGGCCACGTAGCTCTCGCGCGGGTCCATCAAGTCAGGGCGCGGCTGGAGGTAGCGCGGGTTCTTCGTCGGCTTGCCGTTGATCACGCGCGGGTGCGAGGTGGCGACGAGATAACTCGCGCTGCTCTCGGCGACGTATTCGCGGATGAGCCGCTGCACCGGCTCGGTGTATTGGCTGAACTCGATCACGTCTTCGAGCATCTGCTTCGCGGTGTTCAGATCGAGCGGCTCGTAGTTGGAGAAGAAATTGCCGCCGCGGGAGAAGTCCAGTTCCGCCTGCTTGTCGTAGCCGCGATGGATCGCGTCGTCGGGACGTTGGAACAAACGGTTCTCACAATTCTGGGAGAACTTCGCGCACGGATTGTTGAAGGTCGGGTTCAACCCCTTCAGCTTCTCCACCGGCACCACGACGCTCGCCGTGATGTCGTCTTCCATCTGAATCTTCGCCGCCGGGTGAAAATCACTCCGCAGCCCGAACGTCCGCCACGAACCGTCCGCCTCGTAGCCGATGCGCACGTAGCTCGCGACGAGCTTGCGGTTCTCGAACTTCAATTCGTTCCCCGGCACGCCGTTGATCACGTCCACGCTGAAGTGCTTGCGCCAGTCGCCGCCCCACTCGGGCTTGTAGAAGCGCTTCACCACGAAGAGCAATTCCTTCACATGCTGCGGGATGCGTTGCAGCCAGTTGTTGTAATCGGCGGAGTATTCGCGCGACGCGGGCGTGAGCAGTTTGATCACGGAACCGATGCTGCGCTCGTGACTGAGAATGGGCCGCGAGTCCTGGTTGTTCTTCGCGGCGTCCTTGAAGCGGTTGCGGTAGTCGCGGTTGATCAATTCGTCCACGAGCGCGAAATCCTTTTTGAAATCCGACACGAAGACCGGCCCTTGCAGAATGGAATCCGTGACCGCCTTGGAAATCTCCGACTTGCCGCCGCCGCTCACCGTGCAGGGCTTGTGACAGAACACGCCTTCGCCCACCGTGCCGACGAGCCGCCAGTTCTTCGTGTTGGCGATGCGCTCCATGTGGATCTTGTAGCCGCTCGGGCGCACATAAACTTTCCC
>JANOAY010000361.1:0-2716 GCA_031411375.1 Pedosphaera sp.
CTTGAAGTTCGGGAAAGTCTTCACCGCCGTCTCGATCATCCGCTTGAACGCGCTCACGTCGATGTGCAGCAGATGCTCATCCGCCCCCTCGACCTGAAAGCCGAGGCACGCGGTGAAATCCTCCTCGTTGCCGATCATTACGTCCACATACTTGGCGATCTCGCGGTTCACTTCCTGCGCGCGCTTCTGGCCGCCGATGGATTTCCACAGGCTCGGGCGATAATTCAAATCGTAAGAAACCATCGTGCCGTGTTCCTTCGCCTTCTTCACGCACTCGGTCACGAGCTGCGGCGTGCTGTCCGACAGCGCGGCGAAGATGCCGCCCGTATGCAGCCAGCGCACGCCGAGCTTGCCGAAGATGTGGTCCCAATCGAAATCGCCGGGCTTGAGCTGGCTCGCGGCGGTGTGACCGCGATCCGGGGTGCCCACCGCGCCGCGCATGCCGAAGCCCCGCTCGGTGAAGTTGAGTCCATTGCGCACGTCGCGCCCGATGCCGTCGAACTTGGCCCACTTGATGAACTGCGTGTCCACGCCGCCCTGGAGGATGAAGTCTTCGAGCAGACGGCCCACGTCATTGTCCGCGAACGCGGTCGCCACGGCAGTCTTCATGCCGAAGCAACGGCGGAGTCCGCGGGCGACATTGTATTCGCCGCCGCCCTCCCAGACTTTGAATTCACGGGCGGTGCGCACGCGGCCTTCGCCCGGGTCGAGGCGGAGCATGATTTCGCCGAGGGCGAGCATGTCGTAGGCGCAGGAGCCGGCGGGTTTGACGTTGAGGGAGGGCATGGTCAGTTCAGTTGATTCGTTGTTAAAGTGAGGGGCGAAAGTGCGGAAAGCGCCGCCGAAACTCAACAGGATTTTTCCCGCCATCCGCGCTTCCTTCGGCTGCGGGAAGGGGCGGAAGCTCAAAGGTAAAAGTTCAAAGCTCAAGGGAAACTCAAAGTTCAAATTTTCAGAAAGCCCCTGCGCGACCGCCTCGCCTGGAGGTGCATTCAAGCTTTGAGCCTAGTCATTCCCTTGAGCATTGAAGTTTGAGTTTTGCCCTGCTCGTCTGTGGACTGAACTTTCTTCAGCCTTTGGTCGATAGAATGACAATGGATTTTGATGTGCCGTTGAAGATGGCCCGCAAAGCGCAGCATCACCTGCTGCTCTTGCCGGGCCTCGATGGCTCGGGCGCGCTCTTCGAGCCGTTGCTCGAGGTGCTGCCGTCCACCATTGATGCGACAGTGGTCAGCTATCCGCCGGACAAGGCGCTGGATTACCGCCAGCTTCTGCCCAGCGTCCGCGAGGTGATGCCATGGGACCGCGAGGTCGTTATCGTGGCAGAGTCGTTTGCCGGGCCGCTCGCGCTGCGTGTGGCTCATGTGCAGCGGCCGAACGTCCGCGCCGTCGTGCTCTGCGCTTCGTTTGTCAGCAACCCCGTTGCGCCGAGTCCGCTGCGTTGGGCGACTTCCTTTCTGACCCGACACTGGCTGGATTGCGAGCCGACGCGCAGCGTTGTGCGCGGCAATCTTCTCGGCAACGCTGCGCCCGACGCGATGGTGGACCGCGCGGTGCAGGCGATGCGGTCAGTGAAACAGGAGGTCTATCAGCATCGCGTGCAGATGATTCGCGAGGCCGACGCGCGACAGGATCTGGAGACCTGCCAGCGCCCTATCCTTTACCTGCAAGCGGAAGACGACGCCTTCCTGGGCCGGCAGGCGATGGAGGAGATTCGTCGCATCAAGCCGGACGTGAAATGCGTGACGGTGCGTGGCCCGCACCTGATGCTGCAACGAAATCCCGAGGGCGCAATGGAAGCCATCCGGGATTTTCTCAACGAATTACCCGGGCCCTGAAGCGGGAAACAGATTCAGCGCGCGGCCTTCGACAGTTCCTCGTGGCCCCAGCGCAGCATTCGCTCCGTCACATCCCAACCGAGGCAGGCATCCGTCACGGAAACGCCGTGGCGCAACGCGGAAAGGTCTGAAGGAATCGGCTGCGCGCCTTCCTGGAGGTTGCTCTCGATCATCACGCCGGTGATGGCCTTCGTGCCGCCCTTGCGCTGCTCGACAAGGCTGTGCCACACGTCCTCCTGACGCGCATGTTGCTTGGCTGAATTGGCGTGGCTGCAATCCACCATCAGCGTCTCGGGCAGTCCCGACTTCTTCAAAATCTCCGCCGCCGCACGAATGCTCTCCGCGTCGTAATTGGTGTTCAGCCGTCCGCCGCGCAAAACGATGTGCCCGTCGGGATTGCCTGTCGTGCGCACGATGCTGGTCACGCCCTCCTGATCGATTCCAAGAAAGCTGTGGGGCGACATCGCCGAGCGCATTGCGTCGATGGCGATTTGCAGGCTGCCATCCGTGCTGTTCTTGAAGCCCACCGGCATCGAGAGCCCGCTGGCGAGCTGCCGGTGCGTCTGCGATTCGGTGGTGCGCGCGCCGATGGCCGCCCAACTCACGAGGTCCGCGATGTATTGCGGCACGACCGGGTCGAGGAATTCCGTCGCTGTCGGCAGGCCCATCTCGGTGATGGCCAGCAGCAATTCGCGGGCGCGCTCCAGGCCGGTGGCAATGTCGTCGCTGCCGTTGAGATGCGGGTCGTAGATCAATCCCTTCCAGCCGATGGTGGTGCGCGGCTTCTCGAAATAGACGCGCATGACGATGTAGAACTGCTCCGCCAGTTGTGCCTGGAGCGCCTTGAGCTTCGACGCATATTCCAGCGCGGCCTTCGG
>JANOAY010000362.1:0-3198 GCA_031411375.1 Pedosphaera sp.
GAAGTGCTGACCGGCGCGAGCGCGACGGTGGTCGTGCGCATCTTCGGGCCGGACATGGCGGTGTTGCGCGACAAGGCGCAGGAAGTGAACCAGGCCATGACTGGCGTGCCGGGCGTGACCAGCCTCAAGGTCGAGCCGCAGGTGCTCGTGCCGCAGTTGCAGGTGCGGCTGCGACCCGAGGCCGCCGCCAATTTCGGACTGACGCCCGGTGCGGTGCGCCGCGCCGCCACCACGCTGGTGAAGGGTCTCAAGGTCGGCGAGGTGTACAAGGAGCAAAAGGTTTACGACGTGGCCGTGTGGGGCGCGGAGAAAGTGCGCACGGACATTCAGTCCTTGCGCGAGATGCTCATCGAGACTCCCGGCGGCGCGCGTGTGCCGCTCGGCGACGTGGCGGACATCCAAATCGTGCCGACGCCGAACGAGATCAAACGCGAGGGCGCGTCCCGCCGCATCGACGTGACCTGCAACGTGGCCGGCAAAGACCTCGGCAGCGTGGCCCGCGAGATCGAGAAGCGCGTGGGCGCCGTCAGCTTCGACCGCGGCTATCACCCGGAGTTCCTCGGTGAATACAAGGCGCGGCAGGAATCGAGCAGCCGGCTACTGCTCTTCAGCGCGTTCTCGCTCATCGGCATTCTCGTCCTGCTGCAAGTGGACTTCCGCTCCGCGCGACTTGTGCTGCTCGTGGCGCTGACGCTGCCGTTCGCGCTCATCGGCGGCGTGGCCGGGGCTTTTCTGGGTGGCGGGATTTTGTCGCTCGGTTCGCTCGTCGGCTTCGTGACCGTGCTCGGCATCGCGGCGCGCAACGGCATCATGCTCATCAGTCATTACCGCCATTTGGAAATGGAGGAGAACGAACCGTTCGGACTCGCCCTCGTGCTGCGCGGCGCGGAAGAACGTCTCGCGCCCATCCTGATGACCGCCGCCTGCGCCGCGCTCGCACTGCTGCCGCTGGTGTGGCGCGGGAACATCCCCGGTCACGAGATCGAATACCCGATGGCGATTGTGATTCTCGGCGGGTTGGTGACCTCGACCTTGCTCAATCTGTTTCTCATGCCGGCGCTGTATCTGGCGTTTGGCAAAAGACGGGGCGGGAACTCCTGATTCTCCGGCCCGCGGTGTCCGCCCGGAACGCGGCGGGCCAGCCCGTTCCCTTCCGCCAGCCAGCGTGATTTGCCGGGCGCATCGCGAGCCAGCGTCACTTCGTTGTCACATTTTACGCTTCCACTCACGCTTCTGTCCGATAAACGTCAGGCCGTAACAACGCACCGGATAAATTCATGAACAAACAACTATTGCTTGCACTGCTCGCCGGAGGAATCGCGACGGTCGCCACCGCCACGGTCCACGCCCAGGCCAACGACGCCTTGCTCAACAAACTTGTGTCCAAAGGACTCCTGACCAAACAGGAGGCCGACGAACTCAAGACCGAGTCCGACGCCGGCATTGACAAATCCTATCGCACCAAGACCGGCCTGCCGGAGTGGGTGACGCAGTTCAAAATCTACGGCGACGTGCGCGGGCGCTTCGATCACGACACGTTTGAAAACGATGACCAGGGCGGCCCGAACGTGGACCGCGAACGCTTCCGCTACCGCCTGCGCGTGGGCGCCACGGCCGCGATGAAAAACAATTTGGAACTCGGCTTCCGGATCGCGAGCGGCGACGCCGACAACACCACGCAGGGCGGCAACCCCATCTCCGGCAACCAGACCGCGCGCGACAACGGTTCGAAGAAATTTGTCTTCGTCGATCTCGCCTACGGCAAATGGACGCCGATCAAGAACGACCATTGGACGGCGAGCGCCTCGGTGGGAAAAATTGAGAACCCCTTTGTGGTCTCGGACATGGTTTTTGATCCGGACTACACGCCCGAGGGCGTGGCTTTGCAACTGGCCTATCAGTTGAACGCGGAGCACACCTTCAAGCTCATGGGCGCGGCCTTCGTCATTGATGAAAACAACCAGGGCGCGATCACGGAAGACCCGATGCTGCTCGGCGGACAGGTGCGCTGGGATGCGAAGTGGAGCAAGCGCATCGAGACGACGCTCGGCCTCGGGGCCTTTGCCATCTCGGACTCACGCACACTTTTGAACGGCAGCGTGCCGAACATCAACGCCGGCAACGCGCGGAACAACACCCAGTTCCTCGACACGAACAAGACGGCCAACCCCAACTTCGGCCGGCTGGTCAGCGACTACACGCCCATCATCGCCGACGCGGCCCTGACGTATTTCTTTGAGGCCGGCAAAGCGTACCCCGGTGCGCTGCCGCTGAAATTCTCCGGCTCCTTCATGCACAACTCCGGCGCGGACGACGACAACAACGCCTACGAAGCCGGCCTCCAGCTCGGCAAGGCCGGCAAGAAGGGCGCATGGGAAGTCAGCGCCCGCTACAAGCACCTGGAAAAAGACGCGACCTACGAAGAACTCGTGGACGACGACTTCGGCGGCTACTACGCCGCGACTCCGGCGGGCTACGCCCGGAGCGCGGGCTACAACTCCGGCACGAATGTGCGCGGCGTGATCCTCAAGGCGGCCTACTCGCCCTACGACGCGCTGACCCTGGCCGTGACCTACTTCGCCACGGAACTGATCGACAACCCGTCCGCGACCGTGAAGGAAAAGGACAGCGGCAGCGGGCGGCTGTACCTGGACGCGATCTGGAAGTTTTAATTTGCGACGGTTGCTCCGCACCGCCGCCCCGATGCCGTGGGGCGGCGTTTTTTTGCCCGGACGAATGTCGCCGGAAAGTGCGTTGCGCGACATGAGTTCGTCACACGGCTTTGCGATGTTCCCGGCGTTATGAACACAATGGCAACCATGGAAGAGCCACTCAGGGCGGAGCACGAAGCTGAACTGACCATCCCACTCGACCTGAGCGTGTGGGTTCCCGCAGCGCAATTGCGCGATTGGATCATGGCCGATGTGGCCACGTTAAACTGGACCAACCCCGGCCTTCTGGAGTTGCTCCGCAAGCACCCGGACTTCGAGCCGAAGGCCTTGTTGAACACAATGGCCTTCGCCTACGCGACCGGGGTTTTCGCCTCCGAGGAAATCGAGCGCAACTGCTCGACGAACCCGGACTTTCGCGGCGTGCGTCCGAAGCTGCCGCCCATCGGCTCCGAGCTGAAAAAGTTCCGCAAGGAAAACATCGGCATGATGAAGTGGTGTTTGGTGAACGTCATCAGCCGCGCGCTCA
>JANOAY010000363.1:0-3156 GCA_031411375.1 Pedosphaera sp.
ATCACGCTCGACCGGATGCTGTGCCGCGTGGACAAGAGCTTCAAGCTAGAGGTCCACATCGACACCGACGAGGGCAACGCTTGCAACTTGCAGCCCGACACTTCCTGCGAACTCGTGAAATAGCGCGATGAAATTTTTTAGCCACCGATTGAACACGAATGAAACACGGATGAGGAATTCCGTGTTCAATCCGTGTTTCATCCGTGGCTGCTTTTTCCCCACTCTCAACAAACAACACGCAACTAAACTATGAGCGAAGCAATCGGCATGATCGAAACGAAGGGCTACACCGGAAGCATCGAAGCCACGGATGCCATGGCCAAGGCCGCAAACATCACCATCACCAAGACCATCTCCATCGGGGGCGGTCTCATCACCGTCATCTGCCGGGGCGACGTGGCGAGCGGGAAAGCCGCCGTGGACGCGGGCAGCAAGGCTGCCGGCAAAGTGGGCGAACTCGTGGCCAGCCACGTCATCGCCCGTCCGCACGAGGATCTCGGCAAAATCTTCTTCGGCGATGTCGCCGCGGTGAAAAAGTAACCAGCTCTCAACTCTCAACTACCAACTCTCAACAAATTTATGGCTCAACAAGCAATTGGCATGATCGAGTGCAAAGGTCTCTGCGCGCTCTTCGAGGCCGTGGACGCCGCGCTCAAGGCCGCGAACGTCACCTTCACCGGCTGGGAAAAAATCGGCTCCGGCTATGTCACCGCGTTCTTTCGCGGCGACGTCGCGAGCGTGAAGGCGGCTGTGGACGCTGGCGCGGCAGCGGCCTCGCAAGTCGGCTCCATCGTTAGCGTGCAGGTGATTCCGCGCCCGCACGACGGGCTGGCGGTGCTGGGCAAGTGGTTGCAATGAGAAACCACTAAGACACAAAGAACACAAAGTTCTTTGTGACCTTGGTGTCTTTGTGGTTCGCCCATGAAAATCCTCATCGCCAACATCGGTTCCACCTCGCTCAAGTGGCGGCTATTCGACTTCTCGAACAGCGCCGAGACGCTGCTCCACAAGGGCGGCTTCGAGCGCGTGACCGATTATCCCAAGGCGATTGAGGATTGCCTGGCGCAGCTCAAGGAATCCAAGGCCATCGCCAGCGAAAGTGAACTGGCGGCGGTTGGTTTCAAGACCGTCATTGCAAAGGATGTGACCGGCTGCGTGCGGCTCGACGAGCGCGTGCTCAAGGCGATGGAGGACTACAACGGTCTCGCGCCCGCACACAATCCGCCCTACATCACTGGCATCCGGCTCTTCGCTCAACGCATGCCGGCCGTTCCGCTCATCGGATTGTTTGAGACGGCCTTCTACCAGTTCGCGCCCGAGCCGATGATGCGCTACGCCGTGCCGGATGCGTGGCATGACATCGGTGTGCGCCGCTGGGGATTCCACGGAGCGAGCCACAAGTTCATCGCCGAGCGCAGCGCGGAAATGCTTGGCCGCGCGGACGTGGCAGCGCGTGCGCAAAACCTCTACGTGAATGGCGGCAAGTCCGCTGTGAATGAGGCGCCTCTCCGCGTCATCTCGTGCCACTTGGGTGGCAGCTCCAGCATCACGGGAATCCTGAACGGCGTGGCGATTGGCAACAGCCTCGGCATGAGTCCGCAGTCTGGACTGCCGCACAACAACCGCGTCGGCGATCTCGATGCGGAAGCGCTGCCCTACGTGATCAAGACGCTGGGCATCTCGATTGAAGAATCGCAGCGCCAGTTCGCGAAAGAGGGCGGGCTGAAAGGCCTTGCTGGCGGACTCTCGAACGACATTCGCGACATCCAAGAAGCCGCGTCGAATGGCAACGCCAAGGCACAGCTCGCGCTCGACGTTTTCGTGAGCGAAGCGCGCCGCTGGATCGGCGGCTACTTCTTCCAGATGAACGGCGCGGACGCCATCGTGTTCACCGCCGGCATCGGCGAAAACCGCGCGGAACTGCGCGCCGCGATTTGCGCGAACCTCGACCAACTCGGCATCGTGCTCGACACCGAGAAGAACAATTCCACTCGCGCCACCGAAGCCGTCATCAGCGCCGCGAACTCGCGCGTTCAGGTGCTGGTCATTCCGACCAACGAAGAACTCGTCGTGGCTCGTGAGGCGAAGCGGCTGCTCGAAAGCAAAAACTGATTTTTCACTGAACTCTCAACCATCAACACAAAGTAAAATTATGGCACAACCAGCAATTGGAATGATTGAAACCCGCGGCCTCGTCGCCCTCGTCGAGGGCACGGACGCGATGCTCAAGGCCGCGAACGTCGAGCTCGCCGGTCCGATGACCCAGGTCGGCAACGCGCTCGTCACCGCCGTCGTGGTCGGCGACGTCGCCGCCGTGAAGGCCGCCACCGACGCCGGTGCCCAGGCCATCAAGGCCATCAAGGGCGAAATCGTGAGCGTGCATGTCATCGCCCGCCCGCACAGCGACGTGGACGCGGTGCTGCCCAAGAAGAAGTAATCAGTGAGCCAGTAATCAGTATTCAGTCGCGACGTGCGGCTGCCTTCACTGATTACTGAACACTGATAACTGATTACTTTTATGTTCCTAGCACGCGTCGAAGGCTCCGTGGTCTCCACCAAAAAAGAGGCCAGCATGAACGGTCGCAAGCTGCTCCTGCTGCGCCCGCAATTGGTGGATGAAAAAGATCCCACCAAGTTCCGCCCCGGCGCGAACACCATCGTGGCCGTGGACAGTCTGGGCGCGGGCATTAATGAACTCGTCCTGTTCTGCCAAGGCAGCAGCGCCCGCCTCGCCGGCGGCATGAAAGATGTCCCGGTGGACGCCGTCATCATCGGCATCGTTGATTCCGTGGACGTGCTGGGGAAAGAGATTTTCAACGCCAAGACTTCCTAGCCACTGATGAAACACGGATTGAACACCGACGGGCCGGCAGGCGAGCCGTGCGTCATCTGAGTTCAACCCGTGGCACCTGAAAAAATATGAGCGCCGTGAACGAAACTTTAATCCGTGATGTCGTGGCCGAAGTGCTGGGCCGTTTGGGCGGCATGGCACCGGTCGCAACGCCAGCTCCTGCGCCCGCCGCCAAGCATGATTGCGGCTGCAATGGCAAGAGTGCTTCCAGCAGCAGCCCGGCGCGTCGCGGGAATCTCGGCGTCTTCGAGGACGCGAGTGATGCTTGTGCGGCGGCGCACGAAGCTTTCCTGCAACTTCAGCAG
>JANOAY010000364.1:0-1645 GCA_031411375.1 Pedosphaera sp.
GTCTGCGCGACCTGCTCGTTGAGCTGTGGGTCTTTGAGATTTCGCAAGAGACGAACGAGGTCGGTGCTCAGATCTTTCGAGGAAATTTTCTTCTCCCCCACGGCGACGAGCAGCGGCTTCGCGTAGGCGGCGCGAGAGACCAGCGTGTTCAAGGCGTCCTTCTTCTCCAGCGGACTGAGCGCAGGATACGCTGCGAGAATTGCTGCCGGAGTTTTCGCGTCGTCGTACGCCGCCAGTCCGCGCAACGCCCCGCCGCGCATGGCCGCATCACCGAGCAAAGACTGCAAGGCGGGCGGCAGCTTGGGGTCTTTCGCCGAGAGCAGCGCGACCAGTGCGTTGCTGCGCGTACTGAGGCGCGCGTCCTTGTTCAACAGAACTTCGCGCAAGTTCGCCAGCGCCGCCGCGCTGCCGAACGTCACGGACAACGACTGGCTCAAGTCGCGCACGCGCGCGTCAGAACTTTTCGCGAGCTTCGTCGCCACCGGTTCCCAGCCGGTCGGCATCTTCACTTCGCGCCGGCCTTTCAAACCGTCGCTCAAACCCTTGAGCACGTCGTATTGAAACTGCGCGTCGTCGCTGGAGCCGAGCAGTTCCACCAGCGCGGCGAGGCCGTCGGCGGCGTCATCCGCCGCGCGCAACGGCGTGGAGAAAATGGCGAGTGAGAAAACAACCGCCAGCCAGCCGCGAGTGAGCAAACAATTTTTCATGAATGACGCGGCCTTGAATACGATGCCGTGGCGGATGGCACAAGCGCGGGGTGCGAAGCATCCCGGAGCGCGGGCTTTCCAGCCCGCAGCAACGTGAAATGGAGCGCGGTGTCCGCAAGTTCCAGCCCGCTCTGCTTGCGGGCATTGCTGCGGACTGGAAAGTCCGCGCTCCAGCTCACCAGCGCGGCTGCAAAATTTCCGCACGCAAACGTCCGACATGTTCGCCAGGCAGCCGCTCGTCCAGCGTGCCGGGCGCGGGACGCTCGGGCGCGACGTGACCGTCGAGGAACGCCACGTTCGCGCGCTCACGATGGCGGAAGTGGGCGTTCGGGTAGCCGAAGGATCCTTCCGCCGCGTCCACGTAATACCATTCTTCGAGCAGCGGATTTTCCGGCGAGGCGGGCGCTTGGAAGTCGTTGATCTGCGCGGCGTCGGCGAAGAGCACGGTGCCGGCGGTGTCGGGGACGAGTTCGGAATTCACGGCGGGAAAGTCATTCGTCGAGGCGAGATGACGGTTGTAGCCGTAGCCGAAGGACGCGCCCTTCGCCTTCATTTTGAAATGGCCGCTCGTGTAATTCAGCGACGGACAAATCTCGATGCCGAGTCCTTGCACGTAGTCGAAGAGCGGCCCCTGCGTGGCATCGAAGCGGCGCTCGCCCTCGACGCCGTTCTCGATCCACCCGAACCAGTAGAGCGCGCCGCCGTTCGTCTCGTAATACTTGAAGGGGAAGGTGCGCCCGTCGTGGTCGTCGAGATACATCTGCGTGGCGAGGCCGAGCTGGCGAAGCTGGCTCACGCACTGGATGCGTTTCGCGGACTGCTTGCCGTTCGCGAGCGCGGGCAAGAGCAGTGTGGCGAGAATCGCAATGATGGCGATGACGACGAGCAGCTCGATCAAGGTGAAGGCAGAATGACGAATGACGAATGACGAATGGACA
>JANOAY010000365.1:0-5226 GCA_031411375.1 Pedosphaera sp.
GAAGACGCCGAGCATGGTCTTGAAGGCTTGCGGCGCGCGCACGAGGCGCACCAGCACGCGCGTCACCACGCCGAACATGCCCTCGCTGCCGATCACCACGCCGCGCAAATCGTAGCCGTCCACATCCTCGCCGCCGTCGGGCGTGGTGCCGAGCCACACGACTTCGCCATCGGGCAGGACCAGTTCGAGACCGAGGACATGATTCGTCGTCACGCCGTACTTCAACGTGTGCGGCCCGCCGGAATTCGTCGCCACGTTGCCGCCGATGGTGCAGGCGGACTGGCTGGAAGGATCGGGCGCGTAATAAAGTCCGCGACTCTTCACCGCGTTCGTAATCCACGCGTTCACGCAACCGGCCTCGACCAGCGCGCGGCGGTTCTCGTAATCGACGGACAACACCTTGTTCATCCGCGTGAGCGCGATCATCACGCCGCCTTCCACGGGCAGCACGCCGCCGCTCAGGCTTGTGCCGGCGCCGCGCGGAATGATGGGAATTTGTTCGCGCGCACACAATTTCACCACGGCCACGACCTCCTCGGTGGTGCGGGGCAGCACGACGGCGTCGGGAAGATTTTTCTCCATCGTGAACGCATCGCATTCGTACACGAGCAGTTCATCTGCACGCGCGATGACCCCGTCCGCGCCGACGAGACGGCGCAAGTCCGCGAGGAAACCGGCGGAGATTTTGCGAGCAACGGGTGACACGCCCGCGAGGCTAGCGGCCGGGTGTGGAAAAGAAAAGTGATGACCGTCGTTGGCGAGAGCGAACGGGCGGAGGCTGCGGTCAACGATCCAAACAATACCGCACGGTCTCGGCCAAGGTCTGTGGGTTGTAGGGCTTCTGCAAAAAGTTCACGCCGTCGGAGAGCACGAAGTCCTTGCCGATGATGTCCGAGCTGTAGCCGCTGCTGAAGAGCACGCGCAGCTCGGGCTTCTGCTGTTTCAGAATGTCCGCGAGGTCGCGGCCGGTCACGCCGTCGGGCATCACGATGTCGGTGAGCAGCAGATCAAAGTGCTGCTGGTGCTCCTTCCACACGTCGAGCGCGCGCAGGCCGCTCGGCGCGTCGGTGACGTGGTAGCCATAGCTTTCCAGCACGCAATGGACGAGTTCGCGCAACGGCTCCTCGTCCTCGACGAGCAAAATTCTTTCCGCGCCGCCCAGGATCGTCTTCGCGGGCGCGGCCGTGGGAGCAAAGGGTTTCTCGGACGCGGGCAAATAAATTTCAAACTTCGTTCCACGTCCCACTTCGCTCTCGACGGCGATCCAGCCGTGGTGCTGCTGCACGATGCCATAGACCGTGGCGAGTCCGAGTCCGGTGCCGCGTCCGACATCTTTGGTGGTGAAGAAAGGCTCGAACAAATGTTCCAAGTGCTCGGGTGCGATGCCGCAGCCGGAGTCGCGCACGGTGAGCGCGACAAAGGTGCCGGGCCGCGCGTCCGCCATCTGCTCCGCCTGCGCGCGCGTGAGCGCCACGGCGCGCAACGAGAGGTCGAGCCGCCCGCCTTTCGGCATGGCGTCGCGCGAGTTGACCGCCAGATTCACGACGACCTGCTCGAACATTCCTGGGTCCGCGAAGACCGGCGGCAGGTTCGCCGCGTAACGCACTTCGAGCGCGACATCCTCGCCGAGCACGCGCTGGAGAATCTTCGCCATCGCGTTCAACGTGTCGTTCAAGTCGAGATTCCTCGGCTGAATCACGTTGCGCCGGCTGAAGGCGAGCAACTGCCGCGTGAGACTCGCCGCGCGGTCAGCGGCCAAACTGATCTCCTCCGCCGCCTGATGCTGCTCCGTGGTCAGCGCCTCGCCCGCGAGCAGCGAGGCGTGGCCCTGGATGATAGTGAGAATGTTGTTGAAGTCGTGCGCCACGCCGCCCGCGAGCCGGCCCACGCATTCCATCTTTTGTGCGCGCCGCAACTTGCCCTCGAGTGCCAGCCGGTCGGTGATGTCGCGGCTGATGCCGACGAGGCCGTTCACCTGGCCGGCGGGATCACGCAACGGCACCTTGGTGGTTTGCAGCCAGCGCTTTTCCCCGTTCCGATCCACGATAGGCTCTTCGCGATCCACCATCGCCTGGCCCAGGCGGAAGAGCGCGCGGTCGTCCTCGTGGTAACGCTCTGCGATTTCCGGGGGGAACAAATCCAGCGCGGTTTTTCCCAGCGCCTCCTCCGGACTGTTCAGGCCCATCAGCGTGGTGTTGGCGCGGTTGTTCACGAGGTAGCGCGATTGCGCATCCTTGACGTAGATGTAATCCGGGATGTGATCAATGAGCGTGCGGAGCAGGTTCCGCTCGCGCAGGAGATCCTGCTCCATGCGCTTGCGATCCTGCACATCAATGATGAAACACACGCCCTGCTGCGGCTGGTCATCCAGCATGGCCGCGCCGAGCAGGATGGGCAGGCGCGAGCCGTCCTTGCGCAAATACTCCTTCTCGAACGGCGTGCAGACGCCGGTGGCCTGAAGCTGCTCGATGGCGTGATCATCCAGCGGACGAAACTCCGACGGCGTCATCGTCACCCAGTTGATGCCGGCGCCGGCCAGATCGGCCCGCGTGTGGCCGGTCATGTCCAGAAAGCGGTCGTTCGCTTCCGTGACGCGCCCGTCCCGGTGCCAGAAGAAGATGCCGACCATGTTTGAGTCCATGATGCGGCGGAAGCGCGACTCGCTCAGGCGCAACGCCGCCTCGGTCTCCTTGCGCGCGCTGATGTCCCAGAGGTTGCAGGCCACCGCCTGAACGGACGGCTCCTCGAGAAAGTTTTGCGCGCGCGCCTCCATCCACTTCCACGAACCGTCCTTGTGCCGCACGCGGAACTCGGAGGTCGATTTCGCCAGCGGCGTGCAAATGATCTCGGCGAACTCCTCCAGCGGCCGCCGCACATCGTCCGGGTGGATGAGCGTGAACATGTCCAGGCCAATGACCTCGGACAGCTCGTAGCCCATCAGTTGCGTGATGGCCGTGTTGGCAAACGTCGCGCGGCCCATGATGTCCAGGAGCACGAAACTGGCGGGCGCGTTCTCGACCAGCGTTTGCAGCCGTCGCTCGTTCAACGAAAACGTGGCGGAAGATTTTTTCGCGGCTTCAACCTGCCGCACCGCCAGCCGCGCCATGCGGGCCAGGCTCGCACGCTGCTCGGTGAAAAAATTTTGCGGCGCATAACCGACCGCGCACAGATGCCCGAGCGCGCGCCCGTCGTCCGTGACCAGTGGCGTGCCCGCGAAGAAGCGGACCCTCGGCTCGCTGCGCACGAAGGGATGCGCCTGAAAAAATTTGTTCGCCGCCGTGTCCTTGATCACGGCGAGACCGTCGCTCGCGTTCACGACCTCGGCGCAGAAACGAATCTCGCGCCACAAGTCTTCCGCGAGCGCGCCCGCCTCCGCCAGCCAGCAATGCGCCCGCCCCTCGACCACGAGCACAATCAGCGGAGCGCCGGTGAGTTGCGCGGTCAGCGCCAGCAAATCATCGAAGGACGCCTCGGGCGGTAAACCGGGAAGGGCAGGCGGCGTGGTTGACTGGTCGGACGCGCGCAGATCGGAGCCGGGCCGGCTCGTGGGAGCGGGCCCGTGGCTGTCCGCGCTGACGCCGTTCAACGTCGCACAGGCGGACATTTCATTGCGGGGTCGCAAGTTCAATGACGTTCCATTCATCGAACCTTTCCGGCGTCGGCTTGAGCGGGAGGAAAGCGGTGGTTCTTCAACCGGCTCGAAACTGCGTCGGCGTCACGCCGGTCATCGCACGAAAGGTGCGCGTGAAGGCGCTGTGATCGTAGAAGCCGCAGGCCAGCGCGATCTCGGCGACGGAGAGATCCGTCTCGCGCAGCAGCCGCGACGCGGCGGCGATGCGGGTCTTGGCAATGAACTGGCTGGGCGTGAGTCCGAAGAACCGCTTCATCAAACGCGCAAAGCGCGGCGGGGCCAGCCGTGCGCGCCGCGCAAGCGACGAGGGCGTTACTGCGTCCGCCACGTTGTTCTCGAAATGATCGAGCGCGGCAGCGAACTCCACGGGGATGTCTCGCGTCTCGATGGGCGCGCGCACGTCGCGCGAGATGCCGATGAGGCCGATGATTTTTCCGCTGGCGTCACGCATCGGGAGCTTGGTGGTGAGACACCAGCCCGGTTTGTGCGGCGCGTACCAGTGCAGTTCGAGATGGTCGAGGAGCGGGCGGCCGGTGCGCAGAACAGCGGCGTCTTGCGCGGAAGGAATGCGGCCGAAATCACCGGGGCAGATATCACAAGGCCGCTGGCCGAGCACTTGCGACTTGTAACGCAGCCCGTGCCGCTCGACGAGCGAGGCGTTGACCGCGAGGTAGCGGCCCGCCGCGTCCTTGATGAAGAACGCAACATCCGGCGCCTGATCAAAAAGTTTTTCCAGCAACGAAGCGTCAACCGTAGTCAGGGCGTTTGGCCCCGTCACGATGGAAGGCTTGGTTGTGCGCGTTTTCACGTCGAGACGACGTTCTAATCCAAAACGGCGGACGACGCGACACGATAGATTCAACAGGTGCAAATCAACCCTTCGGGCTTTTGCCACAAGCCGTTTGTCCGCCTCGGTCCTGTGCTGCGCGCGACGCGTCCGGCGAAAAATTGACGCGCTGTTTGGAGCATAGGCATCGCGTTCGGCAACGTTTGCCTCAGTGCGGCGGCGATGGCCCGAGCAATCCTTCCAAATCCAGATGGCGCGTGAACATCGCCAGGCCGCCATCCGGCGTGCGCGGCCATTGTTCCTTGGGCTTGTCCCAGTATAGCTCCACTCCGTTGCCATCGGGATCGCGCAAGTAGATGGCCTCGCTCACGCCATGGTCGGACGCACCGTCAAGCTCGAGGCCCGCCGCGAGCACGCAACGCAACGCATCGGCGAGCGCCGCGCGCGTGGGATAAAGAATGGCCAGGTGATACAAACCGGTCGCCCTCGGCGGCGGTGGCGAACCGCCGGCGCTTTCCCAGGTGTTCAGCCCGATGTGATGATGATATCCGCCGGCAGAAACAAACGCAGCTTGCGACCCAAAACGCTGCGTGAGTTCAAAGCCCAGCACGCCACGGTAAAACCCCAGCGCACGCTCCAAGTCCGCTACTTTGAGATGCACATGACCAATCGTAACGCCTGGGGCGATTGGCTTGAAAGGTCCGCTGGAGTTCATAGGCAGTCCGTCAGTTCACGGCTGTGCATCGCGGGCGGTCAACTTGCTCTGAATCACTGAGTCGAGCGACGCTTTGCCGCCGCCGTGGATCAG